>JBAWFY010000133.1:0-2474 GCA_049592335.1 Occallatibacter sp. | reverse complement strand
CAGATGTAGGGAGCCGGCGCCGGCCCCGCGGGACAAATGACGCTGAAAGGCACGCCGCATCGCTACGTCGTCGACCTCACTCTCGATCCCCACGGCCTGACCTTCAATCCCGGCGCCGATGGCGTCCATCAAGCCGCTCTGGAGCTGGCCATGGTGGCCTACGATGCCGACGGCAATACTGTGAATTTTTATCAGCATTCGTTCCAACTTGGCCTGAAAGACGCACAGATGGACCAGGTGATGAATTCCGGAATCGGGCTGCGGTTGCCGTTCGATCTGCCCGCCGGCCCGGTGAACCTGCGCATCGGCGTCCATGACCTGAACGCCAATCGCGCCGGATCGCTGGAGGTTCCATTGCAGGTGAGCGCACCGTAGCGAGCGTGGAACGAAAAAGAATCTTTGTTGTAAGGGACCCACTCGATGAACGAACCAGAAACCGCATCTCTACCGGAAAATGCCTATCGGCCGCTCGAACCCGGCGAGATTTACAAACCAATTGTTCAGGCACCCATGCAGGCGCCGGAGCTGACGGCGCGCGCCATCCTTTGGGGCGTGTTTTTCTGCGTAGTTTTCACTGTGGCCTCCGCCTATTCGGCACTCAAAGTCGGGCAGGGGATGGAAGCATCGATCCCGATCTCCATCCTCGCCATCGGCCTGGCACGCATGTACAGGCGCCGCTCGAGCCTGCTTGAAAACGTCATCCTCACCGGCACCGGCGGGGCATCGGCAGCCGTTGTTGCAGGCGCAGTCTTCACCATTCCCGCGCTCTACATCCTTCACCTCAGCCCTAATCCCATTCAAACCGTCTTCATCTGTCTTGCCGGCGGCTGTTTGGGCGTGCTCTTCATCATTCCTCTGCGCCGCTTCTTTGTGCGCGAGATGCACGGCCATTTCCCATTCCCTGAGGCCACGGCGATCACCGAAGTTCTCGTCACCGGCGAGCGCGGCGGCTCACAGGCCAAGCTGCTGCTGCAAGCCACGTGCATCGCCGGCGTTTACGATTTCTTCGTCACCACCTTTCACGTCTGGCGCGAATCCATCAACCTGCAATTCATTCCTTTCGTGCGCACCCTGGCCGATCGCGGCCGCATGGTCTTCAACTTCGACGCCATCGGATTCATTCTCGGCCTCGGTTACGTGATGGGTCTGCGCAGCGCCATTGTCTTCTGTGCCGGCGGCGTGCTTTCCAATTTTGTCTTGGTTCCGCTCATCTGGTTCCTGGGCAGCCATGTCAATACGTCCGTCTATCCCGGAACCGTGCCCGTATCCGCCATGACCGCCGGGCAGATTTACTCAAGTTATGTCCGCTACATCGGCGTCGGAGCCATCGCTACTGCCGGCATCTTCGGCGTCGCGAAATCGCTGCGCGTCATCGCCGGCTCATTCGCCATCGCTCTCCGCGCATTCCAACCGCAGTCTGCGCGCACGCCGAACCGGCCCGAGTTCGCCCGTACCGACCGCGACATCTCTATGGTCACGATCCTTCTCGGCATCGTGCTCAGCGCTCTCGCCGTCGCCATCTTTTTCTCGCGCTTCCAGGTTTCATGGACCATCCTCATCTGGGGCCTCGCTCTCACGCTGCTCTTCGCATTCTTTTTCGCGTCGGTCGCCGCCAACGCCATCGCCACCACAGCCAACAATCCCGCCTCCGGCATGACGATGCTCACCGTCATCATCACTTCAGTGGTTCTGGTGCGATTCGGGCTCTCCGGCACGACGGGCATGTTCTTCGTCATGGCGATTGCCGGCATGGTTTGCACTGCGCTCTGCGTCTCAGGCCAGTTCATCACCGATCTGAAGACCGGCTACTGGCTCGGCTCGACGCCGGCCGCACAGGAGAAGGTGAAATTCCTCGGCATCCTCGCCGCTGCTGCAGCCGCCGGGCTGACGATCGTCCTGCTGGCACATACTTTTCAGTTCGGCGAGCAGGCCGCAGGCGACATGCGCCCCGTGCTCGCCGCGCCGCAGGCGTCCATCATGAAGGCGCTCGTCGTAGGATTCATGAGCCGCCAGCCGGTCACGTATCTCCTCTTCGGCGTCGGCGCTCTCATGACCGTGGTTCTCGAAATGCTCGGCAAATCCTCCATGGTCTTCGCGCTCGGCATGTACCTGCCGCTGAGCCTTACCACGCCGATCCTCACCGGCGGCATTCTTTCGCACTTCGTGCACCGCCGCGCGGAAAAGGCCGGCGGTGAGCAAGGCCGCGGCATTCGCGAGCGCGGCGTGATTCTCGCTTCGGGGCTCATGGCGGGCGGCGCGCTCGGCGGCGTCTTCGGCGCGGCGCTACGCCTCGTGCCGGGCTTCCGCGAAGACCTGATTCAAACGCCGTTCTATGCCATCGATCCCGTCTCGCAGTCCGTTTCCGCATTGCTTTTCATCGGTCTTTGCGCGTACGTCTGGCTGCGAACCATGAAAAAGGAGAGAGTGAAGTGATGAACCAACTCGATTTCTTCGTCGCCGAAGCGGTTCTCGGC
>JBAWFY010000132.1:0-4167 GCA_049592335.1 Occallatibacter sp. | reverse complement strand
GGATAAGACGTTCGAGAACTGTCCGCAACTGGATGTGCTGTTCGTTCCGGGCGGCGCCGATCCGGTTTCAGTCTTGACTGCCGGGCATCCCGGCAGCAACCTATATCTCGACTTCCTGATCCGGCAGGCTGAGGGCACGCAACTGGTGTGTTCCGTCTGTACAGGCGCATTGTTATTGGCCGGTGCGGGATTACTTAACGGTCATCTGGCGACAACGCACTGGGCTTTCAAGGATGTGCTGCGGCTGTTTCCACTGTGTGTTGTGGATGACTACCGGCGTTTTGTGCAGAGCGGCCAACGGATTACTGGTGCGGGCATTTCATCGGGCCTGGACGAGTCCCTGTATATTGTGTCGCTGCTTTATGGGCTCGATGTTGCGCGGCGTTGCCAACTGGCGATGCAATACAACCCGCATCCGCCATTTCACTGTGGAGATCCCGCCGATTCCGAGATCCAGGATGATCCGGCGATGGTCGAGGATCGCAAGGCACAGTGGCAGGTGCACGATGCCAAAAAAGCGGTGGAGCGCTGGTTGCATGATGGCAATACGGCAGCATGACTCCGCGGGAAGAAAGTTAAGGCCGGAAGTTCAACGAAGCTGAAATCCGCAGGAGAAAATCCTGCGGCGGGGTTCAAGTTTCCTTCAGGGCCGGCAAGATACTGCAGGTGCCTACGCAAAAGGAGGGCGTCTGCAAGCCAACTGCGTCGGGCATCGCACATCGCACGAGTGAAGGGCGAAGATGAAGGCGGAGGGTTTAGTTCGACGGTTGTCGTTCTGCGCGCTCGTAGTTTGCGCAGGAACGGGTGCGGCCGTGGCGCAGCAGAATCAGGCTCCCGGCGGGACCAGCGCACAAACGCCCAATGCATCGCAAACGGATCGTCCGGCAGCCGCCACGGATCAGCAGAGCCATGGAACACAGGATCAAGGAACGCAGAATCAGATAGCCCCGACGTTTGTAGCGCAGCCTGGAGGGGAAGAAAGCGACCAGTCCACAGTGACGATCCGCGCGGTGACGCGGCGCGTGGTCGTGGATGTGGTGGTGAGGGGGACGGACGGGAAGCCCGTCAAGGGACTTTCGCAGGACGACTTCAAGGTCTTCGAGAACCGAACTCAGCAGCCGGTGCGCAGTTTCGAGGTCCACTCACCCGAGAATGACCGCATCCCGCTGCCCCCGGCGCCGTCGCAGTTGCCGGCCGACACGTTTATGAATCTGGAGGCAACTCCAGCCAGCGGCCCGCCGGTAGTGGTGCTGCTGGACGACCTGAACACGCCGATAACAGACCAGGCATATACCCACGAGCAGGTTAGGCAGTTTCTGGAACGGAAAGCGCCATCGGCCTCCGTGGCAATCTTCGCATTGTGCGGCGATCTGAGCCTGGTGCAGGGTTTTACGACGGACACGGGAAAGCTGCTGGCGGCTATGCACTCAAAAGCGGCGACGCCGCGCATGCCCGCAGCCAGCAAGCAGGTGCAGAAAGCGCAGATTACGCTCGATGCTTTTGCCGCGATTGGGAGGTTTCTGGCGGCGATCGACGGGCGCAAGAATCTTCTCTGGTTCTCAGAGGCCTTCGACATGATGACGTTGCCGAGCGCGCATGACGTGGAGCAGGGCGTGATGGTGCTGGCCGACGGCCAAGGCAACCCGAATGCGGGTTCGAGCCCGAGCGGTGCGACGGGCGCCGCGAATCCTGCGCCACTGACGCCTGGCAATATGGAGCCGTTAGCCGATGAGGACCGGCAAGATTCCGGGAACCTGCTGGCGCTGCAGGAGCAATTACGCAAAGTAGCAATCGCTCTGGCAGTGAGCCAGACGGCGGTGTATCCGATCGACGTGCGCGGGCTGGCGGCCGATCCGGGTTTTTCCGCTGACCAAGCGGGCCCCACGGCTCTTTCTACAGATCCGCGAGGCCGCTTGGGCACTCCGGGAATGCCGGAAGCGCCCGGCAGCGCTCCGTCCGCGGTCCAGCAACACAACAATTTTATCCAGTCGTTGGAAGCGGCGCACGCGACGATGACAGAGATTGCCGACGCAACCGGCGGCCACGCTTTTGTGAATTCCAATGGCCTTGACGCTGCGGCGGAACAGGCAGTGAACGACGGAGCAAGTTATTACACCCTGGTGTATGCGCCGACCAATCTGAAGTTCGATGGTGGATTGCGTGCGATCCATGTTGTGCTGGACAAGCCGGGATGCGCGTTGTCCTATCGCAGCGCGTATTACGCGGTGGACCAGAGCGCGGTGATGCCGGCTGCGGCAGACGACAGGCTGGCGGCGGCGATGGTGCACGGCGGACCGGATGCGCAGGGGCTGCTGTTCAAGGCGCAGATCGAGCGCACCAGCGAGCCGATGGCAGCGGCGCCGGATTCACCGCTGTCTGTAAAAGCGGCAAACCAGCCGGGCAACAAAAAGCTTCGCGCAGGGCAGCTCTCAGGCATGGTGCAGGATTATGAGATTCGCCTGGCAATTCTTGCCCAGCAGCTTCAGATGACGCAGTCGCCGGACGGCCGGCATCATGCGGTGCTCGAGATCGAGGCCGCAGGGTACGCGGTGGATGGGCGCAGCCTGGGTGGAACGAAACAGACTCTGGAAGCGTCAATGCCGGCAGCGGTCTATGAGCGCGCGCAACTGAATGGCATGTTTCACAGCCTGCATATGGCGCTGCCTGTTGAAGCCGCAAGCCTGCGGCTGGCAATCTTCGATCCGGGGAGCCATCGAACCGGGTCACTGGAGGTTGCGCTGCCGTTGCCGCTGAGCCCGCAGGCGAACGCGGCGATTCCCGTTAAGGCGGGCAGCGCGCAGAGATGAGGCGGCCGCGGAACTGCGGCCCACATTTTCTCCACAAACTGCGGCCTCCGGCTATTTTCTGCCCGGCAGAAGAATGTCGGTGATCGTATACGGCGGAACGGTGACGGTGAATTCATTGCCCGGCGCTGAAAATGGCGTAACTACCGGTTTGGCTCCCGTACTGAATTGCGCGGCTCCGTAATCGATGCGTCTGCCTTCGGCGCCCACCGTGCCGTTGGTAAAGCTCACCTTCACGGTCGCGCTTTCTTTGGGATCCTTATTGATCAGCATCAGCCCTACGTAGCCATCGCGGCGGCTTGCGGCATGAGCGGCAAGAAGCGACGAACTGGATCGCACATCCAGCAGCGCATCGCCTGGACTGTGAGCAATGGTGTGCAGCATCTGCAGGCCAAAGAATACCGGGCCGAGGGTTTTGCGGTCGGCAGACAGGATGGAATCGCCGTACATCTCGTTCCATTCGATATTTACTGAACCGGATTCGATGAGCATCGCGTAGGTGTCGGCGACCCAAAGTGTCTTAAACACGGGATGCTCGACCTTGGGCCACGCGGGGATGGCGGCGGGTGCAAAGGCCAGCGGCACGACGCGTCCCTTGGGGCAATTGGAGGCATAGTCGGCGAGCATGGCTTCGACAATGGTTTCAAACTGCGACTTCGACGTACTCAGCAGGTCGGCTTCGTTCAGGGTCTTATAGTCGGGGGGAAGCGTCGAGGCCGGAGTCCATTCGAGGGTCACGAAATCCAGGTTGGCGCAGGCGCCTTTCAACATACTTTTATTCCAGGCGACTCCCCAGGAGGCAGCAGCCCAACCGAGTACGTCGGGGTGCTCACCGTCCTGATCCCAATACGTTTTGTTGCGCAGGGCGGGATCGGGCGGAGTGGTGAGCGCAGCGCCAACCTGGATCGAGGGATCGACAGCCTTCATCGCTGATGCAAAACTTTTGAAGTTTTCCGCGTATGTCTCCGGCGAGAGCTTGGGATTTCCCTTCAGTTTTCCAAGGTCCTTCGGGCTGGACGGAGCTGGACCATGCAAATCCGGATCGCCGGTGTGGCCGCCGCCGTAATAGCCGTTGTTGTAGACTTCGTCGCCTACCTGCCATAGTTTGAATCCGAAAGGGCGCGGATGCTGGATGCGGAGAGAGTTGTAACCATCGTCAGCAGCCAGCGGGGCCTGTCCGCGCATCGTGGCCCAGTAACCTACCGTATGCCAATCCTTGCCGGTAGAGTCGGCGCCGAGCGTGCGTGTGTCAGTGGCATTTCCGTTTGCGTAGGCCACCCAGGCCGCAGCTTCGACCGGTTCGCCGCCGCTTGTGCCATCGAGATTCGATCCATAATTCACCACGATGACGGCCTGCCCCAGG
>JBAWFY010000131.1:0-1810 GCA_049592335.1 Occallatibacter sp. | reverse complement strand
AGATGATGCAGGGTGCGTTCTTCTTGCCCTGCTCAAACAGGTCGCGCACGCGGCTTGCGCCCACGCCCACGAACATCTCCACAAAATCTGAACCCGAAATCGAGAAAAACGGAACATTCGCTTCGCCGGCCACAGCCCTCGCCAGCAAAGTTTTGCCCGTGCCCGGAGGCCCCACAAGCAGCACGCCCTTGGGAATGCGTCCGCCCAGCTTCTGAAACTTCTGCGGCTCGCGCAGGTACTCGATAATTTCTTTCAGCTCTTCCTTGGCCTCATCCACGCCGGCCACGTCTTTGAACGTGACTTTCTTCTGCTGCATCGAGAGCAGGCGCGCGCGGCTCTTGCCGAAGGAGAGCGCCTTGTTGCCGCCCGACTGCATCTGGCGCAGCATGAAGAGCCATACCAGGATGATCAGCACGATCGGGCCGACGTTATAGAGAAGGGGAAGCAGGAAGTTGCTCTGCTCGGGCTTGATAGTCGTGTTGACCTTGGCGGCTGTCAGCGCCTTCAGCAAATCGTCGTAGTTGGTCGGAAGGTAGGTATGGAACTCGTCTTTGGGTGAGGTCTTCAGATGGCCCTTCAGGTCATTGCCCTGAATCGCGACGTCCTGCACCTGACCGGCCTCCACCTTCTGGTAGAGATCGGTATACCCGTATTCCGCATCTTTGGTCATGCTGGCGCTCTTCGACACAATCGCCCACAACATAAGCAGGCAGATGGCGATAAACACCCAAAACATGATGCTCTTAACGCTTGAGTTCACCTACGGCTCCTTTTGCACAATCAGGGGGAAAACCGGCAGGCTATCCACTCTTCTTGGCAAAACCACCTCTTTAGACGCGTGAGCGCTGGTCAAAGTGGCAAAAAATAACACACTCCCCGGGCGCGCCGCACTCGCCCCGCCTGAGGTAGCAGTATTAGAGATTGTACTCCCTGGCAAGAAAAAGTTGCAGCATTCCCGCCTTGCGGAGGGGCATATTCATTCGGGTTTTAAAGGGTTTTTAGACCCGGCCACAGCGCGGCCCGGGGATGTGTCGAGGAATGAAACGGAGCCTGTTTCTTCGGCCGTAATCGTCAATCCGGGCACGGGCTCCAGCTCCACCCCGCGCATCCACACAATGCGGCCGTCAGCCTCAAGTACCGGCCAAATCGCGCGCTCTGTCCCCGTAACATGCTTGCGTTCCAGAACTTCTTTCACTTTGCGCAGCCCGCTCGAATAGCGGAGCCGCACCCGGTCGCCAGGCCTCCAGTTGCGCAGGGTCGCGGTTTGCGGCAGAAGTTCCCGGCCTGCAAGCTCAGTTACTTTCGTGGGAATTCTCTCAATTCTTAGCCGCACTCCGAACAGAGGCGCCTCAATAGTGCCGGGAATCGTCGCACCATATTGTTGTTCCCGTCCGCTGTCGCTATTCCCCTTAGCCGCCTGCTCTAAACCAACCGAAAATCTGATCTCCCGAGCCGTCCGTTCTGCGCCAAGGCCCTGCCGCAATGTGAGCCGTTGCCCGGCGCGGCCATCCAGGGCCAATGACCTCACAGCTTCCGTCGCGGCAAAATCGAGCGCTACACCAAGCTGATTAGCGGCGTGGCGCAACAACCTGCGTTGCAGCGCAGGAGCGAGCACCGTCAGGCGAGCCGTTTCCATCGCCAATCCTGCTCCAGCTCCTGAACCAGCGGCGCGGCCGCCGCCGCGTACAGGCCGGCCGGGAAGAATCAGTTGCGGCGCGAGGCGCGCCAGCTCCGCGCTCCACCACGCCTCCTCATCGCGCGCCAGCTCCGCCATCTGCGCCAGATGCTCGCGCAGCCGCGGGTTCCAGCC
>JBAWFY010000130.1:0-4492 GCA_049592335.1 Occallatibacter sp. | reverse complement strand
CGCTTGAGCCGACCGGCGGCTGGAAGTCGCTCGGCCGCAGTTGGCGGCTCACCAGAAAAAGCCGCTGGCGCGTTCTCATTGCCTGGATCATGGCGGTTGTTTGTGCCGTGGTGCTCGAGGGTGTAGGAGCCTTTCTCGCCTGGGGGATCGCGACCCTCATCCACCCCGGTCGCTTCAACCAGGAGCTTTACGAAGTGCTCGTCTATTGCTTCTACGCCCTCGCCGCAGTCGTCGTTGGACCGCTCTATCCCATCGCCCTCACGCTCCTCTACTACGACCAGCGCTCCCGCAAGGAAGGCTATGACGTAGAGCGGATGATGGAGGCGGCGGGGCTACTGATACCATCGGGAGCAGTAGTTACCATCGTGGCAGAGCCATCGCCAGCCATTGCGGATGCGATTCAGCGGGAGTCCGTCTGATGCAACCACCATTGCGCCCCATGCGCTTGGGCGAAATTCTCGATAAGACATTCGTAATCTATCGGAAGGGATTTTTTCTCTTTCTCGGTATAGTCCTCTTGTCTTCTGCCGGCAGTCTGGCAATCGGTGTGTCCTCCAGCCTCCTCTACGAACTTGCGTTGCAACTGAATCTGGGGAATCTGTGGGTAAAGGCATTTGCAAAGCTTCTATTGTGGCTGCCGAGCTGGCCGAGCTCTTTCGCGCATATTCTCATTTGGCCCATATTGGTCTACGTCGCATCATGTTTCTTCCTCAAGCAAAGGACCTCGTTGCGCGCCGCAATTCCCAAGTGCACAATGCGCTGGCAAAGCTGGCTGGGTTTCGGAGCAGTTCTTTTCATCGCCTGGGTTGTTGTGCCGCAAATCGTGATGCAGCCGCTCTGGAGATTTCGGTACGAGCACTTCTCTCCGCACCCCTTCGGGTTGTCAGCGTGGTGGGCTGTCCTTGCATATCAGTGGCCATTCGATTTGGCAGGATGGATCGCTAGATATCTGCTGGTGCTTGCGCTTGGTTTCAGCGTGCCCGTTTGGTCCCTGGAAGGGACCGACATCGGTACCGCATTGCGCAGAGGCTGGACCCTTGTGAAGGGAAACTGGTTCCGTGTTTTGGCCGCCATGGTGATGTGCAGCGCGGTCTTGAAGGTTCTCGAAGTATCGCTGAAAGGATTGCAGGAGCTTATATTTCTGATCCTTTCCACGGGCTTTGGCCAATTCCGTCTGCCGGAAATATACGCCCTTGAACTCGGCGTCTTTGCAGAAGATGCAGCTGCCCTTCTTGCCGTTCCTCTTCTTCCTATTGCAATCACGCTCATCTACTACGACGTGCGCATCCGGCGCGAGGGGTTTGGCGTGGAGACGCTGATGGAGGCGGCAGGATTGATAACGCCGGAAACCGCGCCGGATGATGGATACGCCCTTCAAGAACAGGCTAAAGAAATCCTTTAGGGCTACCGGGAGATGGTAATGGGCCATCCGATGAATTTTGGGCTCTGACTGCATCCCCGGGCCCGCCAGCACATCTGACAAAATGATGGCAGTGATTCCACGGCAACATCCTGAATCCACGGCGCGTTTTTCGCGCGTTTTTCTGCTGCTTCTGTCCGGCATTTGCGCCGGAGCCGCAGCTTCCCACGCGCAGAACCCCACTTCGGCGCAAAATCCCTTCTATGGCAGCGTGACCGCGCAGCCGGTCACGAACGAGCCGCTCAATCTCTCGCTCGACGACGCCATCCGCCGAGGACTCACGAACAACCTTGGCCTCAGAGAAGCCGAAGCCGGCGAAAAGGCCCTGCACGGCGAAAGAAATGAGGCGCTGCAGGAGTTTCTACCCACCATCTCGCTTACTGGCGACACCGGCTACTACATGCACGACCTGGCCGCGCAAGGCTTTGGTCCCAAGACGATTTCCAAATTCTCATCGCTCTTTCCCGGCGGCAAGCCGCCCGCGGGATTCTCGATCATCACCCGCGACGACCTGACCGAGGGCCAGATCCACCTCAGCCAAATCCTCTTCTCCGGCCCGGTCATCCAGGGTTGGAAGGCGGCCGGCGCGGCCGAGCGCTCAGCCTATTTCAGCAAGATGACGGCGCGCGGCGAGGTCGTGCAACAGGTGGCCATCGCCTACCTACGCGCCGTTGCCGACCAATCCGAAGTGGACAACGCCAAGGCCCAGGTTTCTCAGGCGCAGGTCCTGCTCGATCATGCGCACGCGGC
Organism: Occallatibacter sp.; assembly: GCA_049592335.1. Taxonomy (GTDB): domain Bacteria; phylum Acidobacteriota; class Terriglobia; order Terriglobales; family Acidobacteriaceae; genus Telmatobacter. The sequence goes on along the minus strand of JBAWFY010000130.1, from coordinate 2,322 downwards.
GCACGAGGCCGGCACGGCGGCCAATCTCGATGAGCTGCGGGCGCGCGTCCAGCTTGAGGAGCAGCAACAGGCGCTGATTGCCGCACAGAATCAACAAGCGAAGGATCTCATCCTGCTCAAGCGCGAGATCGGCGTCGATCCCGGGCAGGAGCTCGCGCTCACCGATCCCGCCCCCTACAGCGATCTCGCCGAGCAGACGCCGGAAGAAGTTCGCGCGCTCGCCTACAAAAGCCGCCAGGACTACCAGAACCTGCTCAATCAGGCCGTCGAGTACAAGGCCGTGCACTCGGTCTATCGCAGCCAGCGGCTGCCCACGCTCAGCTTCAACGGCTACTACGGCACCAGCACCGTGAATGGCGCAGGTACGCACGGCAACTTCGCTGCCATCGGCACCCTCAACTTTCCCATCTTCCGCGAGGCGCGCCTGCGCGGCGACGAAGACGCGTCGAAGGCGCAATTCGATTCCATCGATGCGCAGCTCGCCGACCTGCGCAATCACATTGACGAGCAGGTGCGCGCGGCGCTGCTCGACGTAAACGCTAACAAGCGGCTCGTCGACGTCGCCCGCTCCAACGTCGATCTGGCCACGCGCGCCCTGAGCGACGAGACCGACCGCGTGAACGCCGGCGTCGACGACAATCTGCCACTGGTCACGGCGCAGGCCACGCTCGCCGCCGCCCAATCCAATCTTGTCGAAAGCCTCTACCAGTACAACGTGTCGAAATTATTGCTCGCCCGCGCCTCCGGCGTTTTAGAGCAGCAATACCGCATCTACCTCGGCCGCTAAGTCGATGCGCAGTGGCCTCTTTATACCCGCAGGTCGCGTTCTCGCCCCGATTTGTCTATTCTGGATAGATAGCGCCAACGGGAGTTCCTCGCCTCAATGACCCACCTGCAGTCCTCTGCCTTCGATTTTCAAAAATCCCCGCTACCACTCCGGCTTTTTCTTCTTCTCTTCTGCCTTCTCTTGCTTCCCGCCGCGCACGGGCAAGATCAAACCGGCCACGAAAACGACATCTTTACCGTAGTCGGCCCCGACGGCGGCGACGCCCGCGCCTTCGCCTCGGTCCCCAATGACCCCAGCCATCTTTATCTCGGCACCACCAACAGTTGGCTCTACGAGTCGCACGACGCAGGCGCAAGCTGGCATCGCCTAGCCAAGCTCGGCCGCGGCGACGGCTTCGTCATCGACCACGTCCTCGTCGACCCCTCCAATACCACCACCCTCTACGCCGGAGCCTGGAAGGACTCGACCGACGGCGGCATCTGGATCAGCCACGACGCTGGCCACACCTGGACCGAAGTCCCGCTCTTCAAGGGCCAGCCCGTGCTGTCTCTCGCGCAAGCCCCCTCCGACCCAACCATCCTCGTCGCCGGCACTCTCCAGGGCGTCTTCCGCTCCGGCGATTCCGGCGCCACCTGGGCCCAGATCAGCCCGCCCGGCAGCCACGAAATCCACGAGATCGAATCCCTCGCTATCGATCCCAAAAATCCCGACATCGTCTACGCCGGCACCTGGCATCTGCCCTGGAAGACCAACGACGGCGGCAATACCTGGCGCAACATCAAGCAGGGTGTCATCGAGGACTCCGACGTCTTCTCCATCATCGTCGACCCCGAAACCACCCGCACCCTCTCCTTGAGCGCCTGCAGCGGCATCTACAAGAGCGAAAACGCTGGCCTGCTCTTCCGCAAGATTCACGGCATCCCGTCTGAAGCCCGCCGCACCCGCGTCCTCCGCCAGGACCCCCAGCACCTCGAAGTCGTCTACGCCGGAACCACCGAGGGCCTCTACAAAACCACCGACGCCGGCAAAACCTTCGAGCGCATGACCGATCCCGACGTCATCGTCAACGACGTCTACGTCGATCCCGCCAACTCCGATCATGTGCTGCTCGCCACCGATCGCAGCGGGGTGCTGGAGAGCAACGACGCCGCCCGCACCTTCACGCAGTCGAACGCCGGCATCTCCGAACGCAAAATTGCCGGCCTGGTCGTCGACCGCAACGATCCCCAGCGCCTCTACGCCGGCGTCGTCAACGACAAGCGCTTCGGCGGCGTCTTTCGCTCCAACGACGGCGGCGCGCATTGGCAGCAGCTCGCCGCAGGCCTTGACGGCCGCGACGTCTTCTCCCTCGCCCAAGCCAGCGACGGCTCGATCGTAGCCGGAACCAGTCACGGCATCTTCGTGCTCGGCGAACCCACCACAGCCCCCGTCGCACCCGAAACGCAAGTAGCCACAAACGCTGGGGTGCCCCCGGTCTCGACTTTGAGACCGGAGAATGAAGAACCTCCATCCACCGCCGATCCCACAGCAAGCGG
>JBAWFY010000129.1:0-7956 GCA_049592335.1 Occallatibacter sp. | reverse complement strand
TCCGAGAACGGCTGACGGCGGCGAAGGTCGCGGACGGTGAGAGTCCTGCGATCGAGGCGGCGGCGAAGGACGCGCGGGCCGGGTTTTTCGCAGGGCTGGCGGACGATTTGAATACGGCCGATGCGCTGGCCTCGATCTTCGAATTGGTGCGCGCGGCCAACACTGCTTTGGATAGCCAACAGCTCTTCGCGGCCGACCGCGATACGATTCTCGCAGTGCTCAAGGATTTCGACGCAGTTTTCGATGTGCTCGAGGACGGCGACGCTGAGGCGACGCGGAAGGCGGTCGAGTGGGCGAAGGCGTCTGGCCGGATGAACGAAGTTGCTCCGGAACTGATTGATGCGCAGTCTTTGACGGATGAGGCGATTGATGCGCTGGTGGCTGAACGCACGGCGGCCAAGAAGGCGCGCAACTTTGCGCGCGCGGATGCGATTCGAGCGGAGCTGGCGGAAAAGGGCGTGATCCTGGAAGATTCTAAGGACGGCGTGCGCTGGAAAAGGAAGTAAGCTGTCAGCTTTTAGCTATCAGCTTTCAGCTTGATATGCCTAAGCGGTCGGTTGTGGCGTATACGGGCACACTTTGGAACCCGGATCAGGAAGGGGACAGTAGGTGAAAGCAAGGTGGATCATTGGCTGTTTCTTCCTCAGCTCCTCGTTCCTTGTGGCTCGCGCTCAAACGTTGCAACTCACAAATGACGTGCACTGGTGCGCAACGATTCCGAGCTTCAGGGTTCTTGAAGAAGCTAAGTTTTCCGCCGTATACCTCTTTGATGTTGATACTTTAGGTAAGCCGGTAAATATCCGGAGAGTGAACGTGCCTTTTATCTCTAAACGAGACAAGCCACTGATTGATTGTGTGGCAAGCTGGCATTTGGTTGGATCGGAGAGAAAAAGTGCGGCGACCTTTCGATTTGAGTACGGCTGGATTGACGTGAGCGATACAAGCGGTGGGTTCAAGATTTCTGTTCCAGCCGAAGTATCTGGCCAGAATTCCCGATAATATCGGATTGCGGAGGTCAGTCTCATGGAAGCCACAGAAGCGCAGGAACTACAGGAACACGCGGAGCACGGAGCGCACGAATCGGCGATGCGGCCGGTTGCTTTCACCATGAGCGTGCTGGCGGTGCTGGTGGCTGTGACCACGGTGCTGGGCCATCGCACGCATACGGAGGCGATTCTTTATCAGAACCAGACCACCGACCAATGGAACGAGTACCAGGCGCACAAGATACGCGCCTACGAGACGCAATTGACCACCGATCTGCTGAGCGTGGTGACGATCGCCGACAAGCAAGCCGCCGACAAGCTTGCGAAGTCGTATGCAGACCACCAGAAGAAATGGGCCGACGATCTAAAAGCGGAGACGGACCAGGCCGAGGGTCTGCAGCGAAGGGTCGAGCGGGCCGAGGCGCGCGCGGATCGGTTCGATCTGGCCGAAGCGCTACTTGAAATCGGTCTCGTGATCACGTCGGTGACGCTACTAACGCGCAGCCGCATGTACTGGTACCTGGGGCTGGTTTTCTCCCTGCTGGGCGTGGTGCTGGTGGGATCGGCCTTCCTGATCAACTAGCGCCGCCCCGATTTGCGAACATCGATTGTGGCGTGGAAGAAGACGAGCGGAAGACGAAGTGAAGGTGGACCGATGAGAGTTGCTTTCGCCGTTCTTCTTTTTAGCTGCCTGCTGCTTCGAGCGCAGACTCCGGCTTCTACACCCGAGAAATCCGAAACGCCGGCGAAGACGGCAACTGCGCCCGCTGTGCATGCAACTCCGCACCCGCCAGGCGTTCAGGATAGCGAGATCGGATTCGCTTTCTCGCTCCCGGAGGATTGGCAGTTCGTGCCTCCTGCTCCGGCGCCCAGGGTGATCGTGCCGTATCCCAAAGCCGTGGTGGCTCCGAAAGGCGACGCGTGCGTGAAAGTGGTGCTGACGGCGAGGCGCGGCACGCCGGCTTCCGCGTTGGTGGTCACGGCGCTGCCCTTTTCCTGTTCCGGACAGAGCATGACGCCTGACGATATTGCAAATCTCGGCGCCGGGGCGACAGAAGGCTTGAAACAAACCTTCGACGTCGCCGATCCGGTTCTGGGCCAATACGCGTTAGGCCCCTTTCCCGTTTGGATCGAGCGCGCCAAGGGAACGCCCAAAGGCCATCCCGAAGATTCCTACACGCTTGAGACTGCCTGTGCCATTCTGACGAAAGGCGCGGTTTGCTGGACGGCGATGGCTGCCGACGCGGCGACTTTGCAGGCCTTTGAGAGAGCGCCGGTTTCGCTCGAAGGGCGAAGTTTTGCTGCGCTGGTGCCGGCAGACGCATTTTTGCCGAAACCGTAGGACGGAGCGAGGGAGCAGAGGAGCAAGGGAACAAGCCACCCCAGCGAGTCAAGACCGCTCGCCGGGACCCCGGCAGGGAGCGAGGCAAAGTCCGATTGGAAAGAAGTGCGAGCGCCTGAGATGCTTTTCGGCGATTCGCGATGGTTGAAGCGAGGTGTTGCCATTCGTTGCGGGAATGGTAGACTTGCGGCAATGAAAATCGCAATCATCACAGCGCTTCTTGTGGTTTGCTGTCTGCCAATCGTGGCGCAGGCGCCTGCTCCTGCCGATACGAAAACGCCGCCTGCGGCCACGGCCGCACCTGTAGCTACGGCTCCGTCTGCGGCCACTCCGGCGCCTACAGCTACGGCCGCGCCTGTAGCTTCGGCCACGACTGCAACGACAGTCGCGCCTGCCACTACGACAACGCATTCGGATCCACTGGGTTTCAGTTACGCGCTGCCAGCAGATTGGCAGATTCTCGATCTACAGCCGGCGATGCCGACGATACGCCAGCGGGCCGACCAGCAGGCCGACAGCGAGGAAGAGAAGAAAGGCGTAAATTGTTCTCAGATCACCTTCACGGCACGTCATGGCGACCCGCCTTCGGTCATTCTTGCGATCACGTTGCCATTCGAGTGCTGGGGGACGGTCCTGAAGGACAGCGATCTGGCGGGATTTGCCATGGGCGCGTCTGAGGGTATCAAGAAGACCTGGGATATTTCAGATCCGCAGTATGGCGCCTACAGGCTCGGCAGTCACAGCATCTGGATCGAACGTGCGATGGGCACTCCAGTCGATCATCCGGAGACCAAGAAAAGGCTTGAAATTGTGTGCAGCATACTCAAGAAGGGCGCGGTCTGCTGGATGGCTTTCGCTCCCGACGATGAGGCCATGAAAGTTTTTGAGCGGGGATCGGTGGTGCTCGAGGACGACAGCCCGGCCCCGCTGGTTCCGGCTAACGCGTTCGCGGTCAAACCATAGTTTTGCTTCGGATAATGGGTGACATAAGCATTCCAAGCGGGCCTAAAAGCAGGCACGGAGTGCGCGCAATGATGTCCCGGCAAAAGCTCGCAGCGAGCTCTGCAGCATTGTTTACGGTGATTGCGATCCTGGCCGGCTGCGGCGGAGCTTCGACTTCCAATCAGCAGCAAACCTTACCTCTTCCGAGCAATCCGGATGCGCGTGCGGACGCGATGCTGGCGCAGATGATGATGCCGCGAGTGAAGTGAAGACAGGGCCAGGCAACCTGCCGGCTTAAGCTCCGCATCAAACCCACCGTTACGCTTTAACTAACCTATGCCCAGGTTTTTCTCTCCCTCTGGCGGTCCGACGTCATAGAGCGGCTGAGCAGTCTTGGGGGGAAACCGCAAAGTGACTTCTGCCGGCATTGGCCAAGAATCGATTCGGTCGCGAGCCTACAGCGGCCACGCACCCGAGACATCGAAGCCCGATCCTGCGCCCTCCACCTTTTCCGGCGGAGGCGAGATGGGCAGTCTGATGCGGTCTGCCGATTGGTCAGAGACCGCTCTCGGAAGGCAGGAAAGCTGGTCTCCCGCTTTACGAATGATGGCGGATTTTCTGCTCGCCAACCGCTTCCCGCAACTGCTGTGGTGGGGACCGCAGTTCTGTTCGCTCTATAACGACGCCTACATTCCGATCCTGGGGGCGAAGCACCCCTGGGCGCTGGGCCGGCCCGTGAGCGAAGTATGGAAGGAAATCTGGCACGTTCTGAAGCCTTTGATCGAAACCCCTTTCCAGGGCGGACCGGCGACGTGGATGGAGGACATTCCGCTGGAGATCAATCGTCGGGGATTCTTCGAGGAGACACACTTCACGGTCGCCTACAGTCCGGTTCCGGACGAGACGGTTCCGAGCGGGATTGGGGGAGTTCTTGCGACTGTCCACGAGATCACGGATAAAGTGATTGGTGAACGGCGCGTGCACGCATTGCGCGAGTTGGGAGCCCGCTCAGCCGAACCGAAGTCAGCCGAGGAAGCTTGTGCGATTGTGGGCAACACTCTTGTCTCCTTCCCAAAGGATTTGCCGTTTTTGATGCTGTATTTGCTGCATGAAAAGCAGTCGATGGCAAAGCTCGCGTGCTCGCTCGGAGTGGACCCTAACGATCATGCTTGTCCGGGTACGATCCAGCTGGATTCACCTTCCGAGCAGATATGGCCTCTTTCCGCCGTCCAGACGACTGGGCAAATCGAATTGATCGAGGCAATGATAACCAAATTCGACGCTCAGCCTCAGGGACCGTGGTCGGAAGCGCCGAGCATGGCTGCCGTCGTACCCATTCGTTCGAACCTGAAGCATCAGCTGGCCGGGTTTATGGTTGCGGGGCTCAGTTCGCGTATCTCGTTCGATGAGAAATACCGCGATTTTCTGGAGCTGATGTCGACGCAGATCGCGACCATGATCGCGAACGCGCGGGCCTACGAGCAGGAACGCGAGCGCTCCGAAGCGCTGGTGGAGCTGGATCGCGCGAAGACCCTGTTCTTCAGCAATATCAGCCATGAACTGCGCACACCGCTCACATTGTTGCTGGGTCCGACAGAGTCCGCGCTGGCGTCGAAAGATGGCGCCCTCAGAGGCGCGGATCTGGAGATGGTGCACCGCAACGAGCTTCGGCTGCTGAAGCTGGTGAACACGCTTCTGGATTTTTCCCGCATTGAAGCCGGCCGGGTTCAGGCCGTCTATGAAGCCACCGATTTATGCAGTCTGACGGCGGATATTGCCAGCGCATTCCGGTCGGCGATGGAAAAGGTGGGACTCAGGTTCACGGTCGACTGCGAAGAACTGGACGAGCCGGTGTACGTGGACCGGGAGATGTGGGAAAAAATCGTGCTGAACCTTCTTTCGAACGCCTTCAAATTCACATTCAATGGGGAAGTGACGCTAAAACTGCGGAACGCAGGCAGCGCGGTGGAGTTGAGCGTCAGGGACACGGGCGTGGGAATCCCCGAGTCCGAATTATCTCGCGTGTTCGAGCGGTTCCATCGAGTGGAATCGACACGCGCACGCACACATGAAGGAACGGGAATCGGGTTGGCGCTGGTGGAGGAACTGGCGCGACTGCACGGCGGAAGCGTGGCGGCGGAAAGCGTGGCGGGAAGAGGAAGCACATTTTTCGTGACCATCTCCAAGGGCACGGATCATCTGCCGGCCGAACAGATCGGCGCGCGGCGCACGTTGCCCTCGACAGCGCTGAACGGCGACGTTTACGTGGAAGAGGCTGCGCAATGGCTCGCCGGGGGTCACGGCATGAGCAGTCAGGAGCGGTCTGCGGCGCTTCATGCTGCGCCCGCGGTTGCGCTGGAAAAGAAGCCCGCGCAAAGCCAGGAAAGAATTCTGGTGGTGGACGACAACGCGGACATGCGCGCGTACGTGACTCATCTGTTGGCGCAGACGTATGACGTGCACACCGTGGCTGACGGCGCCGAGGCAATTGAGGCGGCGCGGCGACTGCGCCCGGCGCTGATTCTGACCGACGTGATGATGCCGGGGCTGGATGGATTCGGCCTGCTGCGCGCGGTCCGCAACAGTCCCGAACTGCGCGATATACCGGTCATCATGCTTTCGGCGCGCGCGGGCGAGGAGGCACGCATCGAGGGTCTCGATGCCGGCGCCGACGATTACCTGGTGAAGCCGTTTACGGCGCGGGAGATGCTGGCGCGCATCTCCGCGCACCTGCGTTTTGCGCGGCTGCGCGACGAGGCGGCGCGGCGCGAGAGCCGGTTAGAAACCGATAAGGTTGAGGCGCAGCACGCGCTTTCTGAGAGCGAGCGGCGGTTCCGGGCACTGGCCACGGCTTCCACGCAATCCATCTATCGCATGAGCCCGGACTGGAAAGAAATGCGTCAGTTGCGCGGGAGCGGAGTGTTTGCGGACACAGAAGAGCCTAATTCCAACTGGATGGAGGACTACATCTTCGCCGACGATCAAGCGATGGTCCGGAGAGCAATTGACGAGGCAATTCAGACGGGCGTCATCTTCGAACTGGAGCACAGGGTGCGCCGTATCGACCGCACTGAGGGATGGGTGATGTCGCGGGCCGTTCCGATCCGCGACGAACAGGGACGCGTGACAGAGTGGTTCGGGGCGGCAATCGACATTACCGAGCGCGTGCTTTCGCGTAGAATTCTGCGAACGACGGAACGGCTGGCTTCCGTGGGCAAGCTGGCCGCTACCGTCGCGCACGAGATTAATAATCCACTGGAGGCGGTCACGAACCTGCTGTATCTGGCGCGGTACAGCGACGACATGGAACAGGCGCGGGGATTTATCGACCAAGCCGACGAAGAGCTAAGGCGCGTGGCGCTCTTGACTCGTCAGACGCTGGGTTTTTATCGCGAGGCCAAGAATTCTTCGACGATGCGGCTGGGCCAGGTGATCCAGTCTGTCGTGGATCTTTTTTCGCCGAAGCTGCGCAACAAGCGGGTGCGGCTCAAGACCGAGATCCACGAAGACCCGGAGATTCACGGTATAGAGAGCGAGATCCGGCGGCTGATTGCAAACCTGGTGAACAACAGCATCGACGCGGTGGGTGAAGAGGGAACCATCCGCATTCGGCTCTCGGCGGCGCGCGGGCCGGTAGGCAGCCGCGAGCCAGGCGTGCGGTTTACTATTGCCGACACCGGTGGAGGCATTGCGCCGGAGTATCGCGTGCGCATGTTTGAGCCGTTCTTTACGACGAAAAAGGATGTGGGCACGGGGCTGGGACTTTGGATCTCGAAGGGAATCGTCGATAGCCATAATGGCGCCATTGCGGTGCGGAGCAGCGTGCGGCCGGGCAGAACGGGAACGGTGTTCTCGATTTTCCTGCCGCTCGAGCATAAGCTGGCGGCGGAGGCGTAATTTCGGAACTCGATGGGGCCGTAGGCTTTTCATAGCGGGTGCGACGCCTTGCCGTTCCCCGATTGACCCACTCCGTAAATTCCCGTAAACTTAAACATTGCGAGGGGTGCGGCTTCTGGGCTAGCCATCCCGCATCATTTTCCCTGAAAACAAGGGACTGCCCCTGACATTCAGGCTTTTGGAGATTGAAGGAAAACTATGGCAAACCACGTATCGGCGCTCAAGCGCGCCCGCCAGACCGTAACTCGCACCGAAGTAAACCGTTCCAACCGCAGCCAGGTGCGCACCAGCCTACGGGCATTGCGCGAGGCACTGGCCAAGGGCGATGCGCAGTCGGCTCAGGAGCAATACCGTGCTACGGTTTCAACGCTCGATAAGGGTGTGCAAAAAGGAGTGCTGCACTCCAACACCGCGTCGCGCTACAAGAGCCGCCTGAATGCGCGACTGAAGACGCTGGCCACGGCCGGCGCCGCGAAGACCAAAGCGAAGTAAGTCCAGGGCGGAAAGTTGCACTAAGAAAACAGCCGGGCGCGATGCCCGGCTGTTTTCGTTTGCGGCGAGTTGGCTCACGGTCCTCTGCGCAACATCGGCTTGAGCGCGGCGAGGACCGTATCGGCGATGATTGCCGAGCCTTTCGCAGTGGGATGGATGCCGTCCTCCTGGATGGTTCCGGGCACGTGCTCCAGGTTCTTGTAGAGCATGGGCACAAAGGCTACGTGGTGCCGCGCGGCCACGTCGCGAAACATCTGCTGGAACGAGCGGATGTAATCGGGCCCATAATCGGGTGGC
>JBAWFY010000128.1:0-6765 GCA_049592335.1 Occallatibacter sp. | reverse complement strand
GGCGCGGATTCCTCCGACTCTTCCTCTTCGTCGTCGGATTCTTCCTCTTCGCTTTCCTCTACTTCGAACCCGCTTTTGGGCAATGCGCTCAAGTCCAGCTCGTCATCGTCACCCGTCGGTCCCAAGTCGTCTTCTCCTGCAACGCCATCCTCCGACTCTTCTTCATCTTCCAGATCTCGTTCTTTCGCCCGTGCTTCGGCGCGGCGTCCCCGTGGCCGCTTATAAGTGGGTTGAGGAGCAGGGGCCGGCGGCGAGTACGGTTCGAGAAAGGCGCGCATCTCCTCGGGCGTGCCGAGGCGGCCATCAATCAGCTCCAGAAAAATTTTATGCAGCAGGTCGCCATAGCCCGGCAACTCGGGCGTGATGCGCATCTCCTGCATGAGCGCGTAGGGAATACGCTGGCGGGCCTCAGGCCATACCTTGAGGAAGAGATTGAAGCGCTCCTGGACGGCTTTTTCTTTACTGGTAAAGCCAAGCCATAGTATGGCTTCCGGATCATAGCTCATGAAAAGCTTATAGCTCGCGGAGGCGGCCGCATTGTGCTTGGAGAGCAGCACTTTGGCAAAGCCATGGGCCAGCGAATCCAGATGGTTCCACTCCTCCACAAAGCCCGGCCGCAGCATCGCACGCTTGAGCGCGGATAAATCCTTGGGCTGCATCTTTGATGTGAGCAATTGCATCTGCGCAGCGGACAAGTCAGGGTGGACGCCCTGCTCAAGAAAGTGGGCGGCCAGATCGTGCAGCGCTGTGAGTTTGGCCTCATCGGCTTTGGCCGGAGTCCATGCCGGAAAGAGCACCTTCATCCACCCTTCGGCATCCAGGGCGCGCAGAACTTTAAGCCCTTCTTCCTCGTGGCCGATCTGTTCCAGTTCCGCGCTGCGATCATGGCTGGACAGGAACTCGATGACGCCCTCGTTCTTTGCGTTTTCGTAACGGGACTGGGTTCTTGGGTCCATCTCCCATCCGAGCCGCGCGCGATAGCGGATGGCTCGGATCAGCAGCGAAGGCTCTTGCAGAAATCCGTAGTTTGAAACCAGGCGAATGGCGCGGGCTTCGATGTCTGCAGCACCGTTCAGCGGATCCATGAGCAGTCCGAAGGATCCCTCATTGAGGGAAATAGCCATGGCGTTGACGGTAAAGTCGCGGCGGCGCAGGTCTTCCTGAATAGAGGCCCAGTGATACACGGGCTTGCCGGGCTTGGGGAACTCCACGCGGTGCGTACTGACGAGATTCACCCGGACCGTGCCCGGAAAACAAAGATAAAGGCTGCGCGAAGGCTCATCTTCGCCCCAGGTCTTCGCGCCGTGCTTCTCTAATGTTTTCTTTAGCTTCAGCGCGTTCCCATGCATGGCAACTTCCAGTTCGCGGACCGCGTGGCCACTGGTCAGGTCACGCACTGCGTCACCGGTTAGAAAGAGGATGAAACCGGCCTCGCGAGCCGCCGTCCGCAATTGGGTGAGAGCGTGCCGCTGATCGGCTGAAAGCCTGTTTTCCAGCAAGTAGATAAAGTCGGGCATGGGCTAGTCTGTTTCTGCCGCTGCAACCTGCAGCCAAGTAACTGATGCTGTTACCCTTATGGGCGAATCAAGAAAGCGGTAAACACAAACATTAACACAAGTCGAGCAGAATGACCAGTTTTCAGTGCATTATTTGCTTAGACGGACAGATATTCGGTCAAGACGCTGGAGTGACGCCAATTTCTGTCAGGAAGCATGCGCGTTTCGGCTTTCGAAGTGGAAAAATGCGGGGAGACGGCCCGGGCATGGCGCCACTGACAAAAAGCCGCGACCGATTCGCCGCCATCTATTATTCTTATTTTGTTCGCCCATCTTCATCGCGATTTGGGGCTCTTTGGGGCTCTTTCGTTAGGCAGTTGGAGTCTTGTCAGTGCTAGATTTGTGCCTTCCGTAGAAAGATGTTGCGCGTCGAGATAGAGTATCTTGCCGTCTTGGGAAAACCTGCAACCGGTTCCTCCGCAGAACAGGTCGTGCAATGTCACATATTGCACATCGGGCAGCTCATTCACCGCCTGGCGTAATGCAAATTCAGTCCGATCGTCCAGCGCCTGCGCGTCTTTGGACACAATGCCCATGTCACTCGAATAAGCGTTGCCCATCGCGCGGGTCGTTCCGCGCCATATCCACAGTTCCGAAAAATATGCCGACGGCACCGGATCGACATCGAACTCCGGCGCATCGCCTACCACAATGACTTTCTTGCCGCATCGCTGCAATCGGCGAATGCCGGCCTTCAGATATGCGAAGCAGTCATCACTGACACATAGATTCTCGTCGCCATATCGGTAGATCCGCCTCCAGCTGAACGCGATGACGACGGTCCTAATTCGACCATCGCTCGCCATGGTGTCCAACGCGGCGTCATTGAATCGGAGGCAGGTTTCCAGATCCCGCGCAAGTTTCTGGTCGAGCGTGTCGCGTGCATATGGCCGGCACGCTGTCCTCGTCAGTTGCGCAAACTCATAGCCTCGATCAGTGAGGTATTCGCGCAATCCGGCAGACAGCGAAGCGCCATGACTGTCGCCCCAGATTGCTACTGCCGGGCGAGTTCCTGTAATCGAATAGCACCTAGACGAAAAATTGGGCCGATCCCCAGCCACAAGGCACGGATCAGTCTGCATCCTGATTTGGTCTCTCGAAAGGCCCATCAAAACCGGAAAGCGTTGAGGAATGCCCCGCAACATCCACACCGAGATTCCGCCGGTAGCGACGATGAAACAAAGCGCGCCGTATCGAAGCACCGCAGGTCTGGCTGGTAGAGATCTCTTGCGGAACGGCTGTTCGACTACAAAAAAAGAGGCCACCGCAAAACAGAAGGAAATAGCGATCGTGAAAGCAATCAGCTGTGGCCGTGGCGCACCCCCGCTATAGAAGCGAAGCAGGGCCAGCAAAGGCCAATGCCATAGATACCATGAATACGAAATCTTTCCAATAAATCTGGCGGGGCTGCTCGCAAGAATATGGATGTTGATCCAGCCTGATGGAGCTGCGATAAGCAGCACCGTACCAACCACTGTCGGCAGCAGTTGCACCGCCTGGATTGTGTTGCTCCGCACCAGCAGCAGCGGCAGGCAAAGCAATAGAGTGCCTGCAGTCGCCGCGGCGTTGCAGATGCCTTTCCCCAAAAAAGCTGAATCGTAGGCGCTCGCCAGGATAGCCAGAACTACTCCGGCGCCCAGCTCCCAAAATCGTGCCGGTAACAAGTAGAAGGCGGATGGCCCGGACCCCGCAAGAAAGCAGAGACCAAATGAGAGTAAAGTGACTCCGACCAGGGCGGGCAAACGCAGCTTGCGCCGCATCCACACAAGCAGTGAAAGTATCAGGGGGATGACTAAATAAAACTGCTCCTCCACGCCTAAAGACCACGTCATTAGAAGCGGACTGAGGTCGGCGCGCGGCATAAAATATCCGACGCTCTTGTAAAAGTAAAGATTCGATGCAGAAAGCGCCACAGACGACGCCGATACTCCATACTCGCGCAGTTCCGTGGGAGGAAACGTGTAAATCGCGGCCAATGAAACAAAAGCGAGAACGACAAAAAGGGCCGGAAGAATCCGCCGGGCCCTGCGGTAATAGAACGACCAGTAGCTGAATGTGCCTTCGCGCTTATCGGAATAGATCTGTCCGCCTATCAGGTAGCCGGAGATGACGAAAAAGATGTCTACACCTGTATACCCACCGCGAAACGGGTGCATGCCGGAGTGAAAAAGGATGACCAGGACGATGGCCACGGCTCGCAGCCCGTCAATATCCCCGCGGTAGCACCGGGAAGACAAAGGTTCCTGGTTGGAAGACATGAGCGCTAAAGTCTTTTGCAGGATCGGAGTCAAATATTCAGCGATTTTAGCCGAAAGAGAGGAACCATTTGTCCACGCATTGTCATTGCGCGGCTGCGACAGTTGCGGAATGGGCGATCAGGAAGTGCTGATATGGAAGTTGGCGCGGCAGTTCGGCAGACTTGCCACGAGTGTTGTTCTTCACACCTCTCTAAATTTTGATCTGCGCCGACGCAAGAAGAGCCAAGAAGAGCAACAGACCAAGCAGCCGTTCACCGTCGCGCCGTGCGACAATCCTTAAGCGATGGCCTCAGCGCGCAAACCCGTCATTGTGCGGAAGTTCTCTCGCGACTGGTGCGCCGGATATGCCGGCGCCGAGTTCGGCCAGCAGAAGGCCGAACTCGAATTCCTCGATCTCGGCGGCAAGGTCGTCCGCATGGGTTGGGAGCAGGTGAAGTGGGTCTGCTATGTGCGCGACTTCCCTGCCGGCTCGGCCGACCAGGCCAACCCTGAGCGGCTGCTGCGCAAGCGGTTTTCGTTGCGGCCACGCACTGGCGGGCTCTGGCTGCGCCTCACCCTCAACGACGGCGACGAGCTGGAGGGGCTGGCGGCCAACGACCGGACTCTCGTGGATGGCGCAGGGCTGCTGCTCACGCCACCCGATACGCGCTCCAATACCCAGCGCATTTATGTGCCACGGCAGGCGATCCAGGCGCTCGAGGTGTTGAGCCTGATTGGCGTCGCGGGCCGCAAGCGGGTGGAAGCGGCGCAATCTCGCGAAGAGCAACCTGAACTCTTCCCGAGCGATGCGGATGCGGGCTAAGAACCGCTAAGTGCGGTATGAGCATCGACGCAGCAGGATAAGTGCCCTTGCCTCCAGACTATGCGATGTTACTTTTGGGCAATGGGCGCTCGTAACCTTGCATGTCTCTACTGAAACGTTTTAGTTTCTTCCTCGCCATTGAGCGGCAGGCGATTCCGGTCCTGTAAAACGCTACAAGCAAAGGTTCCTTAAAGTTGCTGTATGGCAAAGCTGAAATAGATTCGCGGCGGCACGTATAGGCGTGCGCCAAGGCGATCTCTCATTCAGTGTACGGCGCTGTTTGTCCCATTTGTGTGGACCTGTCGGTCGCGCCCGCGATGCTTCGTTGTTGCGCCACGATTCTCAAGTCAATTTGAGTCCCTGGTTTCACATACGTCGGTGCTGCTTTTAAAGCAGCCCATGCGGTCGATCGCATGCGTTGATAACGGCATAATTGCGGCGCGTACCCGTGCAGTATTGTATCGAGCCACGCCGGATGCATAAGGAGAAAACATGCAAAACTGCCTCAGAATGGCGTCGGGTCACACGTGTGTCCTGCGCAGGGCGCGGATCGCTGCGCTTGTCCTGATCGTCTCCACGCTCACACTCATCTTACCTGCTGCTTTTGCGCAGCACGTAGCTAACCCTTATGCAGGCGCGACGGTGTACGTCAGCCCGGACTGGACCAATGAAGTCGGTACCGCAGTCGCGACCGAACCGGCGGGTTCCGCGCTTGCTAACCAGATGACGATCGTAGGAAAAACCCCGACCTTCGTCTGGATGGACCACATCGGCGCCATCTACGGCGGCGCGGCAGCCAACGGACGGATGAGCCTGGCGCAGCATATCTCCGCGGCAGCCGCCCAGGCCAACGGCGCGCCCATCGTCGTCGAGCTCGTCATTTACGATCTTCCCGACCGCGATTGCGCAGCTTTGGCCTCGAACGGCGAGTTGAGCATTGCCGGAGGCGACACGGTGACCGGCCCTACCGGAGCCAAGGAAACATTAACCGGCACCGGCCTCGATGAGTACGAGACCGATTACATTACTCCCATCGTCCAGGCCCTGGCCGCAGCGCCTTCGAATATCCGCTTCGTGCTGGTCGTCGAGGACGACTCGCTTCCCAATATCGTTACTAACACCGGCTATAGCTTTTCCATCGCCAACTGCGTCGCAGCCAACGGCGGCGAGAGCTACCCTACTTACTCGTTGACCGGCGTATATGTGCAGGCGATTCAATACGCGCTGAATCAATTCCATGCCCTTCCCAATGTGTATAACTACCTCGACATCGGCCATCATGGATGGCTCGGATGGACAGAGGGCGCAGGCCTTGCCTTCCCCTTTTATGCCGATGTCGTCAAGGGAACCACGGCTGGCTTCGCCAGCGTGGATGGCATTATCACCAATACCGCGAACTACGGCCCCACCAAAGAGCCGTACATGACCGCGACCGAATCGATCGGGGGCAGTCCCGTCGATTCTGCTACCTTCTACTCGTTCGACCCCGAAATCGACGAAGTGGACTACGCCCAGGAGTTTTATACCGGCCTGACAGGCGCGGGTTTCCCCTCCTCAATCGGGTTCCTGATCGATACCTCCCGCAACGGCTGGGGCGGACCGAATCGTCCGACCGGTCCCAGCACCAGCACAGTCGTCAACACCTTCGTCAACGCGACCAAGATCGACCAGCGCGACGATATGGGCCAATGGTGCAATCAGGAAAATCAGGGAATCGGATCGTTTCCCACGGTGAACCCTGGCGGCGCCACCAACCTGCAGGCCTATGTATGGGTCAAGCCTCCGGGAGAATCGGACGGCACTTATCCGGGCGCCGTCTACAACGGTGTAACGGAAACGGGCGGCGATCCTAACTGCAACCCGACCAATACCAATACGCTGGCCAACGGCATGGAGATCGACTCCATCCCGAACTCGCCCCCGGCAGGAACCTTCTGGCTCACCGAGTTCCTCCAAGACGTACAGAATGCCTTCCCGGCGATTGCAACCACAACGACGCCAGGCTTCAGCATTTCGGCTTCAGGAGTAACTGTTGAGCAGGGAACCACCGCTACCAGCGGCGTCACGATCACAGCAGTGAACGGATTCGACAGCGCAGTGGCTTTGACGATCAGCGGCCTGCCGGCCGGTGTAACAGCTAGCTTCAGTC
>JBAWFY010000127.1:0-2500 GCA_049592335.1 Occallatibacter sp. | reverse complement strand
GCCTGAACGTGCGCAATGCCAAACGGCACGTTCTTGCGCTCCCGCTTTTTGAATTTCTTGTTCTTGCTGGCCTTGCCTGCCTTCGCGGCGCCGGCTTTCTGTTCTGGTTTCGCCATTACTTAGCCGTCGCTTTCTTTTTGCCGGCCACTGTGCCCTTGCGCGGGCCCTTGCGAGTGCGGGCATTGGTGTGGGTACGCTGACCGCGCACCGGCAGTGACCGCCGATGGCGCGTGCCGCGGTAGCTTTGGATGTCGATGAGGCGCTTGATGTGCATCGAGACGTCCTTGCGCAGGTCGCCCTCGACGTCTCCTTCGTCCTCAATTACCTGACGGATGCGGTTAACCTCTTCTTCGCCCAGGTCCTGGATCTTCTTGAAGGCGTCAACGTTCGCCTTCTCCAGAATTCTGCGCGCGCGAGGCTGGCCGATGCCGAAGATGTAAGTGAGCGCGATCCGTGCCTGCTTGTTGCGGGGCAGATCGACGCCAGCAATACGTGCCATTCTGTTTCCTCTGCTGCTTCAGGTTATGTGCCCCGGCCAATCGCCGGTTCGCACGGGTTATTCGGAATACTTCCGAGAGGTTCATCGCAAGCCTTGACTCAAGCTAACTAGCCTCTTGAAGACAGGGAGTAGGGAGTAGCCAATAGGGAATAGCCGAACGTACTGTTTCGATCTATCGGCTTTCTATCCCCTATTCCCTGTCTTCTGGGAGTCTCCGTTCCTGCCAGTCTTGCTTATCCCTGGCGCTGCTTGTGCTTGGGATTCTCGCAAATGACGCGTACGACACCCTGACGAGTAATCACCTTACACTTGACGCAAATTTTCTTGACCGATGCCCGGACTTTCATGGTTCCTGTTACCCTTCTTTGCGCGTAAAACTCAGGCGCGAAATCTGTTTTCGAGCTGGCAGCTATTTATACCTGTACACAATTCGGCCGCGATTCAGGTCGTACGGGCTTAGCTCTACGGCCACGCGGTCGCCGGGCAAAATCCGGATGAAATTCTTGCGCATCCGTCCCGAGACATGGGCCAAGACCTCGTGATTATTCTCGAGCTTGACCTTGAACATGGCGTTGGGCAACGTCTCCAGGACGGTTGCCATCACCTCAATCGCGTCTTCTTTCGACAATCAGTGTCCAATTCTGCGCTCACGCGCCTTAACTTTTTGGCGCTTCCGCGCCTTAATCTTTTGGACCAGAGTATTGCTACTCGGTCAGAATTCTCGCGCCGGTTGCTGTTACTGCAACCGTGTGCTCGAAATGAGCGCTCATGCTGCCATCGGCCGCCACGGCCGTCCATCCGTCGTCGAGCACTTTCACATCGGGCCCGCCGGCGTTCACCATGGGCTCGATGGCAATGACCATGCCCGCTTTCAACTTCATGCCGTGGCCCGCCTGGCCAAAGTTCGGCACCTGCGGGTCTTCGTGCATCTGCGACCCGATGCCGTGGCCCACGAAATCGCGCACCACGGAAAAACCCTGGCCCTCGACTACCTTCTGCACCGCGGCTCCCACATCGCCCAGAGTCGCTCCGGGACGAACTGCCGCAATGCCTGCCTTGAGCGACTCCTCGGTGGCCTTGAGCAGGCGCGCGGCTTTCTCATCGATTGCGCCCACCGGCACCGTAATCGCCGCATCGCCGTAGTAGCCGTCCACTACGACACCAAAGTCCACCGAAACGATGTCCCCCTCTTTCAGGACCCGCTTCGGCGATGGAATTCCGTGCACCACCTCGCTGTTGACCGAGGTACACAGCACGCAGGGGAAACCGTGGTATCCCTTGAATGCCGCCTTCACGCCCAGTTCTTTCAACCGCGCTTCGGCGGCTCTCTCGAGATCGAATGTGGTGGCGCCGGGCTTGACCTTGCTGCGGACCAGTTCGAGCACCTCGCGGACCACTTGTCCGGCGCGGCGCATCTTTTCGATCTCCTGGGACGACTTCAGTACAACAGCCACGTAAACCAGTTCTCAGTTGTCATTTACACGCACAAACCGCCCCTATGGCTACGCCTTTGGGCGCAGGCCTTCGACGGCGGTAACAATTCCGGCTGCGATCACTGCGATCGGCCGGTCTCCATCCACTTCCGCAAATCGTCCCAACGCCCGGTAGTGATCGACAACAGGCGCGGTGAGGGCCGAGTAAGCGCGCATGCGCTCCTTGAAAACCTCTTCCGTGTCATCTGCTCGCTGGGTAAGCGCCGCACCCTCTAAGTCACAAATCCCATCCACTTTAGGAGGGTTGACGTAGATGTTGTAGATGCTCTGACAGACAGGGCAAATCCTGCGCCCGGTAATCCGGCGCAATAATTGATTATAGTTCACTTGCAGGCTTACGGCAATCACCGGAAGCGCCCCCGCCTGCTGGGCGATCCGGCCGTCGATCCAGTTGGCCTGTCCGAGGGTCCGCGGAAAGCCGTCGAGGATGTAGCCGCCGACCGTGTCCGGGTCCTGCAGCCTCACGGCCACCATCTCATTCACCAGGGAGTCGGGCACCAATTCACCC
>JBAWFY010000126.1:0-7044 GCA_049592335.1 Occallatibacter sp. | reverse complement strand
TGTCAGCTATGTCCCCGGTCCGTACCTGGCCACCCCCCACCCCTCCCCCCGGCTCTCCCGACTGGAACCAGGGATCGATTCATGGGGCCGGCTTTATCAACGGCGATTTTGGAACCCAATACTTCTTTCCCAACGGGCAAACCGCAGCCACCTGGCACACCTACGGCATGATCTGGAAGCCCGGCAGCGTGGCCTATTATGTCGACGATCCTGCCAAACCTTACGTCACCTATACGCCGGCGAGCCTCAACGGCATCTCGGGCGCTGTCTGGCCCTTCGATTGGTCTCCCGCCGTGATCGCTAACGAGAACGGGCAAGCATTCATCATCATCAATCTTGCCGTCGGCGGCTGGGCTGGAGACCCTAACACCACCACCCCCTTCCCCTCCACGATGCTCGTCGACTACGTCCGCATCTACAAGACCTAGCCCGATCATCATCTTTGTCCACCGCCGCACCGGGAATCTCAGAGCGACCCCAGCTAACCGTCCGGCGAAAAGCAAAGACACCCTAACGATGCGGCTTCGCAGCGCCTGCAGGCGCCCCGCTGCGCTCGAGCCATGCGCTACGATAAAAGCAGGGCCGAGGCCCACCGCATGTTTGTTGTCATTTGGCAGTTTGAGATTGCCGAGGAGAAAGTGGCGGCGTTTGAGGCAGCTTACGGGCCTGAGGGCGCGTGGGCGCAGCTCTTCCGCAGGTCGCCCGAGTACAAAGGCACCGAACTGCTGCGAGACGCCTATGTTCCGGGCAGCTATCTCACCATCGACCGCTGGACCAGCGAAGAGGCCTTTCGAGCCTTCCGCAAGGACCACGACAGGGAATACGAGACCCTCGACCGCCAATGCGATGCGCTGACCGCGAAGGAAATGCGGGTCGGCGCGTATACGGTGTGATCCACCACCGGCGTTAGCGCATTCATCCCACACTATTCAAGAACCAAAATATTCCTGCTGAACTCAGGCCCGGCAAGATATTTGAGTCCGCGATCGAATGTCACCAGGACACCGTCCTCCTTAATGGCCATTCCAAGCAGATAAGCGTCCGTGACCTGCTGATGGCCCGAGATACGCGAGGCGAAGCGGGCAGTCACTGCGACCCAGCTTTCCGTGTCAGTGATGGGCCAATATCGGTAGCCGGGATGCATCCTGAGAGCCTGAAGAATAGCAATGGCTCGCTGCAGAGGAATTATGGCTGGTCGCATCGCGGGATTCGTCGCAATGCGGATGAAGCCCGCCTCGGTCAGGGGGCAGACGCCCCAGTCATCTTTGCCTGTGGAGAGAAACCAGCGCTCTGCCTTTTGGCGATGGATATGCTCTGGGTCGGCCAATGCAATCAGCACATTCAAATCAAGCAAATTTCGCCGGATCATACTCTTCTTCTTCGAGTTTCTTCACCATCTCGCAAGTGATCGTTCTTCCCGTCCGAGGCAACATTGGGAGACCAATCTCCGAATATTCGATCTCGGGCAGAGGGGGCGGCGGTGCCGTCTCGGCTTTGCGGACGAGTTCGTTTATCGCCGCACTAAGGGTGATCCGCTTCGCGTTGGCGTAGTACGTTGCGAACTCATGGACATCATCGTCGAGCGTGATCGTAGTTCTCATGGTCCGACTATACATCAATTCTATATTTTGATGCAATTATGTAGAATTGATGCAATACGAAATAATTGATGCATTAAGAATGTACTTGATGCAAATAGACGGAAGAACGTGATACAAGACACAGCTCTTGGCCACTCTGCTGCAATATTCCCTCTTTCTTCGCCAATTTTCCTGTCCTTCTCTGTCTCATCCTGCTACAATCCCTTGGAAATTCAATTCAAGCCACTCGCCATTTCCTGTCGGGAAAGAGAGATTGCGCGGGTGAGCAGGGATTTAGGAGCCCTCCCAAATGGCCATCGTTGACGACCGCGCCAAAGCTGTAGAACTTGCCTTGTCACAGATTGAAAAACAGTTCGGGAAGGGCGCGATCGTCAGGCTCGGCTCCCGCGAGGCGCTGGTGCCGATTGCCGTGATCTCCACCGGATCGATCAGCTTCGACGCGGCGCTCGGCGTGGGCGGAGTTCCCCGCGGCCGGGTTTCAGAGATATTTGGCCCCGAGTCCTCGGGCAAGACCACGATTACTCTGCAGATCATTGCCGAAGCGCAAAAGGCGGGCGGTCTGGCGGCCTTTGTCGACGCGGAACATGCGCTCGATCCTGGTTACGCCAAGAAGCTGGGCGTCGATGTCGACAATCTGCTGGTTTCGCAACCTGACTCGGGCGAGCAGGCGCTGGAGATCACCGAGGCTCTGGTCCGCTCGGGTGCGATCGACGTGCTGGTGGTGGATTCGGTGGCCGCGCTGGTGCCCAAGGCCGAGCTCGACGGCGAGATGGGCGACTCGCACATGGGATTGCAGGCGCGGCTCATGTCGCAGGCGCTGCGCAAGCTCACCGGCACGGTTTCCAAGTCACGCACGGCTCTCATCTTTATCAATCAGATTCGCGAGAAGATCGGCGTGATGTTCGGGAATCCCGAGACCACGACCGGCGGCCGCGCGCTCAAGTTCTATTCGTCGGTGCGCATCGATATCCGGCGCATCGCCGCCGTCAAGGAAGGCGATGTCGTGGTCGGTTCGCACACCAAGGTCAAGATCGTGAAGAACAAGGTAGCCGCGCCGTTCCGCGAAGCTGAGTTCGACATTCTTTACGGCGAGGGTATCAGCCGCGAGGGCGACGTTCTCGACCTCGCCGTCACCCACAATATTGTGGAGAAGTCCGGCGCATGGTACAGCTACGCCGGCGAGCGCATCGGCCAGGGCCGCGAAAATACGCGCGCCTTCCTCAAAGAAAATAGGGACGTCTTCGCCAAGCTGGACGCCGAGTTGCGCAAGCGGCTGGGCATCGGCGCGGCCAAGGCTGAGGTGCCCGAGGTTCCGGCGGGCGGCGAGACCCAGGCCAAGGAAGCCGTGCGCGGACGCAAGGGATAGGTTTCATTCAACCGGCCTGAGCGGACGGAGAGGCTGTGTGCGTGGTTCGAAGTTATCGACTGCAGGTTCCCTGCTGCCTCGTAAGTGGAACTCAGGGTGCCTTCGGGAGTCACCTTCGTCAGCCAATCCGATGTCGGAACAACATCCCGATATCTTCCGGCGCTCTCAGCGGTATCCGAAGACACAGGTGATGATGGAGCACAATTGCACAGTTTCTGTGCTGGCAGGCGATTTTGTCTGCAGGCGATTGCATCGCATTGACTTGCGAGCAGCACAGTTGCACAGCCTGTTTTTTGCGCTGAGACTGAGGTCTTGTGTTCTGCGGCCCAGACGCAAGCCTGGAAAAGCAGGGACTAGGGACCAGGCTCGCCGCATGTGTGGTTTCTGCAACGCTCCTGAGATAAGGATAGAGATTTGGCGGAATGAACTGGCAATTTGGGTGGAGAAATAAAGGCAGTAACATACTTCGTAAAATGAAGTTACGCGGCAATCTTCGCGTATCCGCGCAACTCTCATGCCGTCTATGGTTTAGATTCAATCCGCAAATTCTGGATTGCAACTAGGGTAAGATCGGGTGCGACCGCGAATAGCCTGTCTCTGCACAGCTTTGGGTATGAGTCATCGGCCAATCAATCGCAGGATGAGCGGCTTACCTTCAATGGTCTACGCTGAGGCGCGGAAAGAAAAGCCTAAACGGTTATTATGGCTGGCATGGATGATCGACACGAGCGGGCGCTGTTGCGGGTTGGCGGTGTCGCTATAGGGCTAATATGGATTGGATTCGCCCTGATTGCTGCGCTGTTCATCTTTGGAACGCTCTACGTCTTGTTTCACGCGCGACACTGAGCCGCAGAAAATTCACGCGAACAACCTTGCCATCTTGATTTTTCGTGTATTCTGCGCGCAGGAGTGCGGTCGAATGGTGATTGAGGGGCAATGGGTGATGAGCGAAGACGAAACTAAACGACACCGGGCAGACGCGCTTCTTGCGCTTCAGGATGCAAAACAGTGTTTGAGTTTCTTGCGGACCAGTGCGGATCAGATGAGCAAGAGATTCTTCCGCATCGCCGAGTTGCTGCAAGACCTCAAGACCTCGAACGATTATGTGCATGGCCCAGCGGTCAACCTCCTACAGCTTCCAGCGATGGAGTACGGAGAGCCCCAGAATCTCGCGGCGGTGAAGGCGCTGGTAAACGCTATAGTCGCCGCTCAGAAACAGGTTGCGGAAGCGTCCCTGCACGCTCGCGACCTGGGCGTGTAACTGTATTCCTAGGCTTCCGACTCCAGATTATCCAGCATTCGGGCCGTCTCTCGATTCACCTTCTCCAACGAACGCAGGCAGGCATCTTCTGCGGCTTCCATAGTCACAGGCTTTCCGAGTAGATCGCAAAGAGTCATTAAAACCACAACTTCCCTGTCGGTCAATTTCACGTCGATTGCCATGATGCCTCCGATTCGATGAAACCAGCCCAGTCTATGCGTGGACTGGCGTCGAGGGCAATTTTCTATAGCTTCGTCGGATCTATTCTTTTGTTGAAAACATCGACTATCGTGTGGAGCATCTCTGGCGATACTTCCCCCTCAAAGATTCCCTCTGGATTGAGAAGAGTCATCACATCGGCGCGGTCTTCGGTCGGGTATTCATATTCGCGTCTGATATGCCATGCGAGCATATCTGCCGCCTGTAGCGGGACCACTTCCCGATCATCCTTGAACTGCGGAGTATTGCCGATTACAGTCAAATGTGGCTCTGGAACCCTCGCTTTTAGCGCGCCCCACCACTGAAGGCACTGCAACCCCGCCGGACCTTGATCGTCAAACACAAAGTCTACGGGCTTGATTGCGATTTCTATGCCGTGTTCTCGTTTGAATTGCGCCTTAACCTCGTCGGGAATCTCGTTGTTGATCTTTAGCTGAAACTCGGTGACCCCGCGCATCACTTGGAAAAACAGGATCGCATAGGGATTATCAAGACGCGAATCGACTTTCCCCTTCACAATCTCGTTGTAGTTCTTCCAGGTCATCTTGCAGCCGATAGCGGAAGGATGGCACTCGTGTATCACTCCGGCCAAGTCCTTTACCTTTCGCTTTCGAAAGACGCTATCTATTCCTGAAAATGGGCCGGTGCCCGCTTCCGCATCCGCCATTCTGCAATAAGAAATTGGGAAGAAGTCCGGGCGCTTGAGTTGCGCATCCCACCTGTCGGCGAAATCTTCCCAACGCGGTCCTTCCATGATGTAGCCGTGCAATACGAACAACCCATCGCGGCTCGCATCGCTGCCGCTGTCATCGACAAAGAATTTCAGCATGACAAGAAGCCTGCGCTTTCTGGCTTGAGAAGGAATTCCGCACAGCAAGGAGCGAACTCTGCGCGCCGCGGTTTCTTGACTCAGACACACCACCGGTATACCCTCGATTCTGAGAGGGCATACCACGGCAAACGGTCCCACAACCCCGGCCAAGGATGTAGTGGGCACAAAGGCCGCTCTCGACGTTTTTGTTCGCCAGATTCTCGCTGTGCCTCACAGCGCAATCAAGGCAAAACTGGATCAAGAAAAAGCGGCTAAGCGAATGCGCCCTAAACGCTCCGCTTCCCGCGTCCCTGCCTCCTCATCCAAGCGGGATACTTAGAAGGGTTTCGCGCCTGTTTCCCCCACCTTGCCGATCAGTTCTGCATAAGTCAATCTCTTGCCGCAAATCTGCGATACCGCCAGCGCCATTCTATCCGCATCGTTAAGTGGATTGTCTTTGGTGGTGCGGTTGTTGTAGCGGAACACCTGCTCTTCGACATACCGCTGACCTGCCCCCGGAAAACTCGGCCATGGAAAACTGGAGTTCTCTCGTAATCTGAACGGGAGGACTGGGATGAAGAAGAGTCGGTACACGGAAGAGCAGATCATCGGGATATTGAAGCAGCATGAGGCCGGGGTGAAGACGGCGGATCTTTGCCGTGAGCATGGGATCAGCGCGGCCACGTTCTACGGCTGGAAATCGAAGTACGGCGGCATGGACGTGAGCGACGCGCAGCGGTTACGGCAGATGGAAGACGAGAACCGCCGGTTGAAGTCTTTGGTTGCCGATCTGAGCCTGGATCGGGAAGTGCTGAAGTCGGTGATCCGAAAAAACGGCTGGAGCTTGCCGGCCTGAGAGAAGATGTTGCGTTTGCTCAGGCCGAACATGGTGTGAGCGAGCGCAGGGCCTGCAAGCTGCTGGGCGTGGATCGAGCCAGCTATCGATATGAGCCGCGGCCGGATCGGAACGCAGAGTTGCGGGAGGCAGTGGTGAACTTGGCCAGGCAGAAGCCGCGCTATGGCTATCGGCGATTGCATGCGGTGCTGGAGCGCCGCGGTCAGGCGGTGAACGTGAAGCGAGTTTATCGGCTATATGCGGAAGAAGGACTGGCTGTACGGCGACGCCGGCGCAAGCGGCTGGTGCGCGAGCGTGCGGCCGAGCCGCGGTTGATCCGCGCCAACCAGGAGTGGGCCATGGACTTCATCGTGGACGGTCTGGCGAACGGGCGCATGGTGCGTATCTTGAGCGTGGTCGATGCCTTCACCCGCGAGTGTCTGGCGCTGGAAGCCGATACGAGTCTGGGCAGCGGACGTGTGACCCGCGTGCTCGATCGGCTGATCGATGAACGCGGCGTGCCCGAGAACGTGCGCTCGGACAACGGACCGGAGTTCACTTCGCGGCGCATGCTGGGATGGGCGGAAGAACGCAAGATCACCCTGGTGCATATCCAACCCGGGCGCCCGATGCAGAACGGCCACGTGGAAAGCTTCCATGGGAGGCTGCGCGATGAGTGCCTGAATGTAAGCTGGTTCCGCACACTGAACGACGTACGCCTGACTATCGATCGATGGCGTCATGAGTACAACTGCGAGCGGCCGCACAGTTCGCTGGATTACAGGACGCCCCGGGAGTTCAGCATCGCAATGGGCTATGGGGATGTGGAAAGCAAAGAACGCTTCCCACATCCCCACAGCCCCGACTACGACGGCGGCGAGATATACTCGCCCTCAAACCTAAACCGAGAAACTCCAGTTATGGCTGGATGACAAAACAGGAGCAGGTCAG
>JBAWFY010000125.1:0-8305 GCA_049592335.1 Occallatibacter sp. | reverse complement strand
GGGTATGGCCCGTCCGATCTGTTTGCTTCGGAAGACGCATACGCCACCAGTCCGGAAAAAGCGGTCTCTGAGCTGATCCAATTGATCGACGCGGCGCATTCGAAGGGGCTCGCCGTGATTTTGGATTTGGTCTATAACCACGCAGCCACGCAAAACAACCGGTATTGGCGATACGACGGGAATACCGCCGGCGATCCGAGCCAGGGGCAGAATGGAGGCATCTACTTCGCGAATGGACATCCTACGGCTTGGGGTTCGGGTTTCGCCGTCTGGCAACAGGAGGTCAAAGATATGTTGCTGGACAATGCTCGCATGTATTTCACCGACTACCTCATCGATGGAGTCCGTTTTGACGCCGTGCAGGCCATTCCCTCCGATGCGCTTCAGTACATCGTGCAGGAGTTACGCAATGAGTTCCCGGACAAGTATCTGATCGCCGAATACAACCCTTACGACGCAAGTTCCGCGGCATCCCCTCCAGCCGATCCCTATGGGACGCTGGGATTCTGCGCAACCTGGGACCTGAGCAGCCCCTGGGATACCTTTTCCGCATTGAGCGGGAACAACGTTGTCAATCTGCTGCTGGCTCGCATCGGCAGCTTCAGCGATCCCAATCCGTGGCATCGGGTGAGCTATCTTACCGGCTCACACGATCAGATTTATGGCGGACAAGGCGATTCGGGTGTCTACTTCACGCAGCGCTTCGGCGGCCGCGGCAATGGGTGGGCGCAAGCAAAGGCGCGGCTCGCGTGGGCCTTGAACGCGACACTCGCGGGGACGCCGATGATGTTTATGGGTACCGAAGGACATTTCGACGGATTCTGGGACCCGGTGGTTCAAGCGGCAAGCGGATATGACCACCGCTTCGACTGGTGGCAGGTTGGCGATCCCATTGGGGCGCCAATGCAGCAAATGGTGCGCGATATCAATCAGCTCCGCTGGAACCACGACGGATTGCGGTCACCGGCCGGAGTCGTCACGCATGTGGACTGGCAAAATCAGGTGATTGCGTTTAAGCGCTACAACCTGGACGGCAATGTGCTGTTGATCGTGGTCAATGCAGGAAATGGCCAATGGAGCGGAAACCAATACATGGTGAACCTGGCCGGCGATAATTCGGGGAACTGGCAAGAAGTGTTTAACTCGCAGGCCCCGGCCTATGGGGGAATCGGAACCGTTGGAAACTTCGGAGCTGCCTTGTCGTCAGTTCAGGGGGAACTCCCGATCAACCTGCCAAGTTGGGGAGTCCTTGTATTTCAAAAGCAATCGTGAGGGATAATTGCTTGCCGAGAGCCCCGTACATGAAACACCGTGCCGGGAGATCGTTGCGAGCAGCATTTCAGGAGGTCACAAATGAGAAGGCTTGCAGGTTTTCTCTGCTTCATTGCCTTGGCTGGGGTTTCAGCCAACGCATCTACCATCGTGTACGATGATTCCGGTCCGGGTTCCTTTCAGACCGACGCTTGGGTAATCACTGATGGCTTTTCTGTGGCGGACTCCTTCAGCTTGAGCGCGCCCGCCACCATCGATGCCATCTCGTTCGGCAATTGGCTCAATTCGGGGGACACGCTGGAAAGCGTCGACTGGGAGATCATAACCGCGCCCAATGGCGGAACCACCGTTGGGTCCGGCACGGTAACCGCGTTTTCGAATGTGCCTGAAGGAAATCCAAAGGGTCTGGTCGCGAATGACTCCACTTTTACGATCGGCAGCCTTTCTCTCGCGGCCGGCACAACATACTATCTTGAGTTTTCCAATTCAGTCTCCGCGCGAGGCGAAGGCGTTTTCTGGGACGAGAGTGATAACCCCCATTCAACTCCCTACATATACGATGACGGGGTGTTGCAGAGCCAAATCAGGCCTGATGGCCCCGACACTTTCGCGCTCTACGGCAGCAGTTCACCCGTTCCGGAGCCATCCAGCCTGCTTCTTCTGTGCAGCGGACTCACCGGTCTGGCGCTGATTGGCATAATGAGGCGCAGAGCCGTGGCACGGACACAAACGGCCAGTTGCGCAAAAGTCCGCACGATTCCGATCCGTTATCTGTCTGAGCCGTCTTGCGGGCGTCCGAGCCCGCAGGCGAAATCCTGAGCGCAGCGAGCCGAAGGGCCTCTCGCGGAATTAATTTTCAGCATGAAATGGTGGCCAGGGACGGGATTGAACCGCCGACGCCGGCCTTTTCAGGGCCGCGCTCTACCACTGAGCTACCTGGCCTCAGTTGAGACGATTGAATTTGCGCCGATTCCGGTGCGCCGTTCAGGCGTTGCCGGGAGAGGTGAGTGTGTCCACTTGCCGTGCGCTCAAAACAACCAGAGTCAGTATACCAATCCGGAACGTGCGGGCCAAACCCCACCTCTGCCTTCTCCAAAGCCAAATGGGACTGAGGGCGGGGCTTGTGGACGGCCAGCGCGGCTAGTGCGCGACCGGTACGGGCTGGACTTAAACTGGAAAGCATTATGCGCAGCCACGGAATGCAAAGTGTAGTGCGTTGGTTTGCCTGCCTTGGGCTCGCGTTCACAGCCGTGGTCTTCGGCCAGGCGCCCGCTGGGCAAGGGCCAAGCCCTCCCGCGATAACGCCAGCAGCCGAATCTCGCGCCGAGCGCGCCTATGAGGCTGCCGTGCGGCAAGGGCCTGCAGCGCTCACCGCTTTCCTTGCGCAGTTTCCCAAGGGCGCCGATCTGCACGTGCATCTTTCGGGCGCTGTCTACGCCGAGACCTTCATTCGCGAGGCGGGCGAGGACGGAATATGCGTAGACACTGTGGCGCTGAGTTTTTCGAAGCCGCCGTGCACGGGCATGCTGGTTCCGGCCAAAGAACTTTCCGGGAATCTGAACAGCGCAGATCAAACGCTCTACGACAAGCTGATCGACGCATTTTCCATGCGGAGTTTTGTGCCCTCGTCCGGTTGGAGCGGGCATGATCAGTTCTTCGCTACCTTTGACCGCTTTGGCAGCCTCGAGGACCATTATGGCGAGTGGGTAGACGAGGTGGCCAGCCGTGCCGCAGCGCAAAATGAGCTATATCTCGAGCTGATGGTGACGCCGGCCTTCAGTAGCGCCACCGGGATTGCGCGCGAGATCGGCTGGAGTCCGCAGTTGGCAGCGGCCAACCCGCAAGCCTTTGCAGAGTTCCGCCAGCAACTCCTCGACAAGGGATTGCGCGACGAAGTAGCCGTGGACCACGAAAAAGTGCAGGCGTCCGAGACCGAGAGAAAGCAATTGGAGCACTGCGGAACGCCGCACGCAGCGCCAGCCTGCCAGGTCGAGGTGCGGTATCTCTACCAAGTCCTGCGCGGCAACGCGCCGGAGCAGGTATTTGCGCAAACGCTCCTCGGTTTTGAAACCGTCGAGGCAAGCATGGAGGCCAGAGACGATCTCTGGGTGGGCATCAATTTCGTGCAGCCCGAAGACGGCTACATTTCCATGCGCGATTACACCTTGCAGATGAAGATGGTGGGTTATCTGCACTCGGTCTATCCTCGCGTTCCCATCTCTCTGCACGCGGGCGAACTGACATTGGGTCTCGTGCCGCCGGAGGGTCTGCGTTTTCATATTCGCCAGGCGGTGGAGCTGGCCCACGCCGAGCGCATTGGGCACGGCGTGGATGTGATGAACGAGGACGACGCTGCGGGACTGCTCAAAGAGATGGCCGCCCAGCACGTGATGGTCGAGATCAACCTGAGTTCGAATGAGGGCATTCTCGGAGTCAAGGGCGCGGAGCATCCCTTCCCGATCTATCGCACCGCGCGTGTGCCGGTGGCGCTTTCAACCGACGACGAAGGCGTGAGCCGCATCGACCTGACGCACGAATATGTGCGCGCGGCGCTCGACTACCACCTGAGCTATGCGGACCTGAAGCAACTGGCGCGGACGGGCATGGAGCACAGTTTCCTTCCCGGCGCGAGCCTGTGGGCGAAGCCCGACGCTTTTGCCGCACCGATCGCGGCCTGCAAAGGCCAGACGCTCGGCGCGGCCAATCCGTCATCCATGTGCAAGGCGTTCCTGGACGACAGCGAAAAAGCCGCGGCGCAATGGGAACTGGAACGAAGATTCCGCGCCTTTGAAGCGAGGTTCTAATGGACAACGAGCGTATTCGCGAGATCTGCCTCAAGCTGCCCCACGCGAGGGAAACCGTCAACTGGGGCCACCACCTCGTCTACTGGGCCGGCGACCGCGGCATCGGCGGAAAGATGTTCGCGATGACCGATCTCGACGGCACGGGAACCGGCGTACTATGGTTCCATTGCGGCGCGGAGCGCTTCCACGAGCTGCTGGAACGCGAAGGCATCATCGCCTCGCCTTACCTGGCCAAGGCTCATTGGGTCACGCTGGAGCGCTGGAACGCGCTGCGGCCGCGCGAGATTGAAGAGGAGTTGCGCCGCGCGCACGCGCTGATCTTCGAGAAACTGCCCAAGCGCACGAAGGCCGTACTCACGATGCCGGAAAAGGAGCGCGCGAAGGCGATTAGCGAGCGGAAAAAGACCCTTGTGGCGCGCGCGAAACCAAAGAAGAAGTAGCGCGGATTGAACTTTTCGACGCGTTTTTCCGTAGAAGAACTAGAATTCGCTCAATGGGTATTCGCTCATAAGGCGGTGAAGCCATGGTCAAGTTTCTTCTGTTTTGCATCCTGCTCGTCTTGTGCTGGCCACTGGCGCTGGCAGCGCTGGTGCTCTACCCGTTGGTGTGGCTGGTGCTGCTGCCATTCCGGGTGGTGGGCATCGCCGTAGGCGGCGCGCTGGAACTGGTGAAGGCAATCTTCTTCCTGCCTGTGCGAGTGCTGCGGGCCATCTGACGGCTACAAGTCTCCTCGACATCTAATTAGGCAATGCATTAGCGTGGCCCTATGGCGTACCGGGGCGTCGTTACAAATCACGCCTTGAATCAGTCTTATCTGGGAAAGTGATTCACCGTTCGCTATTTGCTGCCTGCATTTACGAGGAGATGATGAGGATCGCGAAATTCGCATTGTTTGCATTTTTGGCGACGGCACTGATGACGCCACACGTATCGCTGGCGCAAACGCCGTCGCCCGAGGACGAGGCGCAGAAGAACGCCGATCAGGCGCGAGCTGCACTGGACGCGATGGTGAAGGCGCTCGGCGGCCAGGCGTGGCTTGACATGAAGAGCCAGGAACGGCAGGGACACATTGCCGCCTTTTTCCAGGGTAATCCCGACCTGGGCACGACGGAAACTTTCGAATACCACCAGTGGCCGGATCACGACCGCATCGAGGTGACGAAGCACCGGGACGTGTCGGAGTTTTTTGTGGGCCGGGAGGGCTGGGAAGTGACCTACCGCGGTAAAAAGCAGCTCGATAAGGATGTTTTGGATGATTTTCTCCGTCGGCGCGACCACTCCATCGAGACGGCGGTTAAAGTTTGGATGAAGGATCCGAAGACGATCCTCGTCTACGAGGGCCAGCGCATGGCCGAACGGCATCTGGCGGAACAGGTAACGCTGATCTCGCCCCAAAACGAATCCATCACGATCCTCCTGGACGTGCAGACCCATCTTCCGCTGCAGCGCATCTTCGAGTGGCGCGATCCTATCTATCACGACAAGAACACCGACACCGAGGAGTACGACGACTACCACACAATCGACGGCTTCCCGACGCCGTTCACAATTACGCGGCTCAAGAACGGCGACCCTTTCCGCCAGTACTACGTCTCGCATGTGACCTACAACCAGAATCTGCCCGCGGATTTCTGGAATCCAGAAGACGCTCACAAAGTGAAGTAGAAACGGCCAGTCGCGGGTTGGCGATTCAAAGTAGGACGGCTCGCTATTTATAATCCCATCGAGCGATTAGCCCCATTCCAACCGTTCCCTAGGAGCGCCGCAT
Source organism: Occallatibacter sp. (assembly GCA_049592335.1). Taxonomy (GTDB): domain Bacteria; phylum Acidobacteriota; class Terriglobia; order Terriglobales; family Acidobacteriaceae; genus Telmatobacter. The sequence goes on along the minus strand of JBAWFY010000125.1, from coordinate 2,461 downwards.
GACTTTTTCCATTCAGGAAATCATGGATTTCCTGCCCCACCGCTACCCATTTTTGCTGATCGATCGCATTGTGGAGTTCGAGCGCGCCAAGCGCGTGGTCGCCATCAAAAATGTGACCATGAACGAGTCATTCTTCCAGGGCCACTTTCCCGGCGCGCCGCTCATGCCGGGCGTGCTGATCGTGGAGGCCATGGCGCAGGCCGGCGCGGTGCTGCTGCTGTCGGAACTGGAGGACCGGCACTCCAAGCTGGCGGTCTTTACCGGCATCGACGGAGCCAAATTCCGCCGCTCAGTCACTCCAGGAGACCAGCTTCGCATTGAAGTGGAGGTGCTCAGCTTCCGCCCGCGTGCCGGAAAGATGCAGGGCAAGGCATATGTGGACGGCAAGCTGGCCTGCGAGGCTACGCTCACCTGCATGGTTGTGCCCCGCGCGCAGGAATCGAAGGCGGCAAAAACAGAAGCCATTGCCGCCGAGGCAGCTCAGTGAGCATTCATCCCAGCGCGGTTGTCGGCGAGGGCGCGCGGATTCCATTGTCGTGCACCGTAGGACCATATTGCACCATCGGGCCCGAGGTGGAACTTGGCGAAGAATGCAATCTCATCTCGCATGTCGTCATCGACGGCCGCACGCGCATCGGAGCGCGCAACACGTTTTATCCCTTCTGCTCCGTTGGCGTGGCGCCGCAAGATCTCAAATACAAAGGCGAGCCGACCAAAACCGTCCTCGGTGACGGCAACACCATTCGCGAGTGCGTCACCATCAGTCGCGGCACTACGGGCGGCGGAGGCATAACACGGCTCGGCGATGGAAATCTTTTGATGGCCTATGCGCACGTCGGCCACGACAGCCAGGTGGGCAGCCGCTGCATCCTCGCCAACTCGGCCACGCTGGCCGGCCACGTGACCATTGAGGATGACGTGACGCTGGGCGCGTTTTGCCCGGTGCACCAGCATTGCGTGCTGGGCGCGCACGCCTTCATCGGCGGCGGCACCATCGTCACTCAGGACGTGCTTCCGTTCTCGCTCACTTCGTGCCGGCGTGAGAACAAGGCCTTCGGCATTAACAAAGTCGGCCTGGAGCGCAAGGGGTTTTCGCCGGAGCGGCTGCAGCGGCTGCAGAAAGCCTACCGCTATCTGCTCGCCGCCAAGCTCAACACCACGCAGGCCCTCGAAAAGATGCGCAACCTGGAAGGCGACGACGTGGCCTTGTTGGTACAGTTCATCGAGCGCAGCGAGCGCGGCGTGATCAAGTAAATGACCGCCTATTGTTCCCATGGGAGGGTGTTGGGGATGCATCTCGGCGACCGCGAGTCTCTCATGGCCCCATGCTTTCCCTCGTCCCGGAGGGACGAAACGACAATAGCCCAGGGTGCAGCGCAGCGAAACCCTGGGAATGCGGCCAACCGCGAAGCCGACGCCCCGGAGGGCCGCTCGACGCTCATCCCCATACATAACGGGGATCGTATTCGATGCGATGTTTCTTCAGGAACGCGAGAAACTCAGCTTGAAAATTGCGCTGCCGATGATGTTCTTCCTGGCTCCTGATATAGGCTGAGGTCGTAGCAATCTGAGAACAGCCAATGGAGAACGCTCCGTATCCTTCCTGCCATGCGAAATCCGGTTGCGCAATGGTGTGGCGCATCCAGAAGGACGACGCACTCTTAATCTCCCGCATGGCTTTCGCGATTGGAAATGAAGAAGGCAAGGAAAGCAGGATATGAATGTGATCCTCGGTGCCTCCGGTGGAGAGAGCCTTCAGCCCATGCTCGTTTGCAACGCCGCCAATATATGCCCAGAGCCGCTCCTGAATCTCAGGCGCGATGGCCTTGCGCCGTTCCTTTGTGGAGAAGACACAGTGAAACAATGATGAACAATAGGTGTGTGGCATGATGGTGACCCATTGTACGAAATTCGTCCGGCCCTACGGGGCGGCGACATTGCCCACTCGCGAACCCAGGGTTCTGTCCGCCGCTGCGGACTCCACCCTGGGCTATTGTCGTTCTCTCCCTCCGGGAGGAGGCACGACGCCGAAGGAACATCCGGGTGCGACCGATGGCTTGATGCAAGAGTGGGGGTTAGCATGACCCTCGGCCTAATTGCCGGCAATGGTCGTTTCCCCTTCCTACTGCTCGATGCGGCGCGGGCGCAGGGACATTCAGTCGTTGTTGCCGCGATCAAAGAAGAGACCGATCCCGAGATCGACCGCCGCGCCCATGCCGACGCGGGCGTCACCGTGCACTGGCTTTCGCTGGGCGAGCTTTCCCGTCTCATCGAAACCTTCAAGAAGGAAGGCGTCATGAAGGCCGTGATGGCCGGCCAGGTAAGACACAAACAAATCTTCTCGGCCATCCGGCCCGACTGGCGGCTGGCCAAGCTGCTTCTGAACCTGCGCACACGCTCGACCGATGCGCTCATCGGCGCCGTCGCCAAGGTCCTCGAAGACGAGGGCATCGAACTGATG
>JBAWFY010000124.1:0-8211 GCA_049592335.1 Occallatibacter sp. | reverse complement strand
GACTGAAGGCGCGAGCATCTTTGGTCTGCACCACCAGCACGCCCTGCAACACGCCGCGATCGATCAGCGGCACGCCCAGAAAGGAGTGGTACTCGTCTTCGCCGGATTCCTTGAAGTATTTGTAGCGGGGATGATTGCGCGCGTCGGCCACGGCCACGGGAAGCAGTTGCTCGGCCACCAGCCCCGACAGGCCTTCGTGCAGCGGCATGCGCAGGCTGCCGATCGATCGCGGATGCAGGCCGAGCGTAGCCGCCAACACCAGATTCGCACGGTCGGGCTCCAGCAGGTACGCCGAACACACGTCGGTCCTGAAGCGCGATGCAATCAGCGCCACCACATTCATCAGCGTATCGGCCGGCTTGCCCTCTTCGGCCGCCAGATTGGCGATCTCCTCAAGCGTCAAAACAAGATTGGCGTCAGCAGATTCCCGAATTGCGGTCATCCGGCTATCTTCGCCTTGACCGCATGAATTCGAGATAAAGATTCGGCAAAGATTCTCCGCTGTCCGGGCAACATCGCGCGCCAGAAACCCAATTTACATTGATACTTAGGCTTCGCGAACTCCATCGCCCGCTCGGTGCGGGATAGATTAGACAATATGCCATGGAGCGTTAGTCGACAGCACGAAAACGACCCATTGCATGTCATCCGCTTTTGGTTGGTCTAGGCTGTCGGCGGTGCGCTCTTCCGCTCGGGCAGCAGAAATCGAGCGATTCTCGGTCCGCAATTCCAAAACACGAACGTTAGGAATAGAAGGAACGCGATTCGCCCGAAGTAGAAAGAGATCTGTACTTGTTCGTAGGACGTTAGATATTCAGATCGAAGGTCCAGATGGTAATGATGCAATGCAACCAGTCGTTGCGGCACGTAGGATGCCTCAAGGACCACGGTGACTGCCTGGATACACGCCAAAGCCCGGCTTACCAATAGGACGGCCTCTTCGCGATTCATCGTCTCGCCTCCGGTTGAGCATCGTTCTTATGTCGAATCGCTGTGGATTATTGCGGGGCCTTTCATGACGGTTTTGCTGCGGCTCATTGCCTCGCCCGGCCTACTGCGGTCCCTTGTCGCCCCTCGTCAGGAACGGAATGTGGAAGGGTGAATCGGATGAGGACTGCTTCCGCTGTTTGCTGTTCTCCTGGCGCAGCACGGTGCGCTGCGAGTTGATGCATACCCAGCCGCCGCGCACGCGCTCAAAGACGTGCGTGAACACGCCCTTCTCATCCACCTCGCTCGCACCCGCCTTGTGATGCAGAGTGTAGGTGCCATTGGCTACGGCGATATCGCCGAGGCCGCGCACCGTGATCACCTTCTGGGTCAGGGAAAGCGTCTTGTCCTGGCCGCTGATCACCTGCACCACTTGCTGGTTGCGGGTGCTCACGTCGCCCTGCGCCGAGACGTCGACGAACAACGGCGAAAGCACCAGTTCCAGCGCGTACTGGTCGCGCTTGTTCACGGCGTCCGACCACGCGTCCTCAATTTTCTGGAACTGCGCCACCGCGGGGCTGACCGTGGTGGTGACCCCGGTTTCGGCACTCTCTTGAGAAGCGGGTGCGCCGGAATCCGGCGCCTGGCAAACGACAATACCGCACGCCAGAAGCAGTGCGGAAAGACAGAAAAAAGGACGTTTCATACGCAGAACAGGCTCCAATCCCGGGGGAGAATGGCTCTTTCAAAATGATAGCTCTTAGACTTGAGGAGGGGGCGGGATGGCAGCGAAGACTAAGCAGCGCTAGGGGCGATGGCGGAGCGATCGGGCAGGCCGCGCGTAACGAGGAATTCAGCAAGGTTGAATGAGGAGTTCAGTAGGAAATCGGCCGCGTTCCGCCAACTCCGCCCAATTCCCCTACAGCAGTCCTTGCAGCCGGTCGGGATTGCGGAGAGTCACGACCCCGTCCTCGATCGAGATCCAGTGCTCCTTGCGGAACTGGCCCAGAGTCCGCGTCACGGTCTCGCGCGTAGTGCAGGTCATCGACGCCATCTCTTCATGCGTCAGCAGCAGCGGGAAGCGGAACTCGCCGTTTTCCGTATGCTCGCCAATCTGGTGTGCCAGCTCCGTCAGCAACCGCGCCAGCCTTGCGGCCACGGTCTCGGCCAGCGCGATGCGGCAGGCATCCTGCAGAGCGAAGCGGTACTCCTGGCAGATGCACTGCACCGCCCGCAACTGGGCTTCCTTATGGCTGCGCAGGAAGTTCAGGAAACGCTCCCGCTCCACTGGACGCAGCTGCGCCGGTGTCAGCGACTCCGCAGACACTTCGTACACGCCGTGCGAAAGCACCGCATATAGCCCCAGCATCGATCCCGGGCCGGCCACGCGCACGATCATTTGCTTATCGTCCGGCCGTCCGGCAGTCAACTTCAGATATCCGTTGCAAATCAGGTAGAGACACCGCGCATCCTCGCTCTGCGAGAACAGCGAGGCCTGTGCCGGAAGCGAAATCGTGCTGGTGGCCAGTTCCAGATCGGCGAGCACTGCGCTGCCCAAAGAACAGAACCATCCTGGCCGGCGATTGGCGCAAGCCGCGCATCCCAAGGGCGATGGACGGCCTATATTTCTTGTCCGGACCTGCTCTTCCGCCGTACTATGCGTCTCCGCCATCGTCTTCTTCCGTTCGTGTCCGACGCGGCCCATTTCCCGCCGTTCGCGAACCGTACCCAGTGGGCTCGAATCGCGGCTGGGACCGGAAAAACTGCCATCCTAGGGGAGAACAACCCCAGCTAGAGTTTGCTCGACCGAAGTCCACGTTGGATGTGATGGGACTCACGTTCATCGGAGCCCAGACCAGCGCGTGTGATGGGTGAAAAGCAACTCGCGTCACTCGAAACCGCAAAGCCATGCTTCTCAAGCTCTTCCCGCCCTGGAATGACCCCCTCACAGCCTGTGATAGACGTCACCGCCCGACCCGGCAGGAAACCGTAGTCTTTTGTGCATACGGTGATGCTCCACACCAGCGGGCTGCAGCGCCGAGTACCAGCGGTGCTCAAGCTCACATGGAAAAAGTGTCCCATTCAGCACAGATTGGCCGCTGAAGTCGATTTAAGGTTTTGCCAGCAAGTCTTTTTGAAGGCGGTATTTTGCATGAAGACAAATAAGCCGTTGACGCGGATGTTTGGTGCGGCGCCCGGGCGGTATTCGGGACTGCGAGTGTTTTCGATGATTCTGCTCGGCGCAGGCGCGCTCTGCGCCACGGCGCTGGCGGCTCCGCCTACAGGGGCAAAATCCTCTGACGCGCCGGCCAAAAGCGCCGCGCACGCCGAATTTGTGGGCTCCGACACCTGCGCCTCCTGTCACGAGCAGGTGGCCAAGAACTTTGCGACGAATCCCCACGCCAAGATGGCCCTCATGCACGGCAATGCCAATGGAATAACGTGCGAGAACTGCCACGGTGCGGGCAGCGAGCACGTGGCGGGCGGCGGCGACGTGACGAAGATCTTCAATCCCGCCAAGGCCTCGGCCAAGGACGTCGACGAGAAGTGCCTGAGCTGTCACGCCGCCGCGCATCCCGATTTCGAGCGCTCCCCGCACGCCAAGGCCAACGTGAGCTGTATTAGCTGCCACGATATTCACGGCAGCAAGGAAGAGGCGCTCCTCAAAGCTCCGCAGCCCACTCTCTGCTTCCAGTGCCACGCCGACCAGAAGGCGCAGTTCAACATGCCCTTCCACCACAGGGTCGAAGAGGGCCTCGTGAAGTGCAGCGATTGTCACGATCCGCACGGCACCTTCGGCAACAACAATCTCAGGTCCACCGCCGATCAGAACATGATCTGCACCAAGTGCCACACCGATGTGCGCGGGCCTTTTGTGTATGAGCACGCGCCGGTCAAGGCCGAAGGCTGCCTGGCCTGCCACACGCCGCATGGTTCCGAGAACGCGCGGTTGCTGAACATGCCGAGCATCAACACCATGTGCAACCAGTGCCACAGCCGCGTGGCTAATGGCACCGTTCATGGGCAGGGCGCAGGATCGGACGAGCTTGAGCCTTGCACCACCTGCCACACCTACATTCACGGCTCGAACATGAATGCGGCGTTTCTCAGGTGATGCGCTATGGAGCCGCGTCCTCAGGTGTGGCCGCGGCCTCCACAACGGTTGGGCACGAGAATTCAGGGGTTCCACGTTGGGGACGAGTTTTATTTGAGTGAGGCTTCATATGAAGAACGCAAGCTGGATTTCACGGCTTCTTAATCAACAGCCATCGTTTGCAATGTTTTTGGGGATGCTGGTGGCTATGCTCCTCGCGGCCGCGTGCATTGCCGTGGCCCAAAGCCCGATTGCTCCGGCGCCGGCGGCACAGATGAGCGTGCCCAGCGGTTACGAGGTGCATGAGTCGGTCGACTTGGGCGGCCGCATGTCCGGTCAGGCGGGCAGCAGCGCCATGTACGACACGATGGTGAACCTGCAGTCGGGCCCGCGCGTGCTCGGCGAAACCTTTCAGCTGCACGCCCTGCCGGGCACAAAGAATGCACCGCTCGACGATCTGCGGGTATTTGCCGCCGGCTTCGGTGGCGATCCCAATAATGTGGCCAAAATGGATTTCTCGAAGTCGAAATGGTACGAGTTCTCAGGGATGTTCCGCCGCGACCGCCAATATTTCGACTACGACCTGCTTGGCAATCCGAATATTCCCAGCGGGCAGTCGATCGCGCTCTCGCCTACGGGGTCGTTCGCGTGGCCGCAGGTCAACCAGTCGCCGTTCCTCTTTAATACAGTGCGGCGCATGACCGACACCAATCTCACGTTGCTGCCCCTGTCGAAGCTGACCTACCGGGTCGGCTACTCGCAAAACGTCATGCAGGGGCCAAGCATCACGCCCAGCGGCTATCAGGTTGCCGGGCCATATAACGCCGCCCCGAAGGCCCCAGCGCTCCCCTGGGTCTCCGGCGCCGATTCGGTTCTGCTTGAGGAGTATCAGCGCAACAGCACAGACGACTTTTTGGGCGCCGTTGACTGGAAGCCCATTCAGGGCACCAAGCTGACCTTCGAAGAGCAGATCGACCACTACAAGGGCAATTCCTACTTCACGATGGACCCCGCGTACTTGAACGTGCAGGAAGCCGACGGAACCCGCGTCGCTCTCATGGTCAACTACGACAGTCTCACGCCTTACACTCAGAGTTCCTGCAATACGGCGGCGCTGGGCGCCAACCCGATGCTCTCCGCGCCGGCCACGGGAAGCACGCCGGTGATCAACGCGGCCTGCTCGGTGATTTCGAGCTACTATCGTGCGCAACCTACGCGGATCATCATTCCCACCGAGATTGTCCGCTTCCAGAGTTCCAGCGTGAAGAACATCGCCATGAACGGCGATGTGCGCTACACCGACTCCAACATGAATATGCCCAACTATTACGAGAGCTTCGCGGGCCTGGCCACGTCGAACACCGCGGGCTATCTTGCCACCACGTCGCTCGCCTACCAGGGCAATGCGACAGCCAAACGCGAGGTCATGGCTCTGGACTACGGCATCGTCTGGCAAACCACTAAAACTGTCAGCGTCGAAGATCAGATCAGCTATTCTAACGTGCATCAGCCGGGAATCGCCGCCATGACCAGCGGCAGCGCGGTGGTGACGTCCATAGGAACACCCCAGACCATCAATTCCACTTCGCAAACCGCCGAGACTGCCGGGGCCGGCGTCTCCACTTTTGAGGGCAGCCCAACGATCGGCCCGGCTTCGCCCGCCAATGCCGCGTACTTCGGCCAGATGTTCACCACCAACAATCTGACCATTAGCTGGGATGCGACGCCGCGCGCCACCTTCTCGTTCACCTACCGCTATCAGGATCACCTGATCTCGGAAGGCCAGGGAACGGCGGCGCACAACATTCCAATTCCGGCCAACAATACCACCTCCGGCACGGTGACCATTCACGAAAATGGCGGCATCTTCAACGCCGCCCTACGCCCTGCGAAGAACTGGGACCTCAACGGCAGCGTCGAGGCCATGTACAACGACAACGCGTTCACGCCCATGGGATTCCGGCAGCTCCGTCACTACCGGATACACACCATCTATCGCCCCAAGACCTGGGCCACGGTTTCCGGCGCTTTCAACGATCTCGAGCGGCATAACAACACGAATAACCAACAGAACCAGACGGGCAACACGGATCCCTATGCCGGGCCGCTCGATCATGTCGATCATTCGCGCGTATTCAGCCTCGGAACCGAGCTATTCCCGAACGATCGCTACGGGCTCGACTTCAACTACTCCTATAGCGACGTCTATATGTCGGACAACATCTGCTATCTCGGCTCGGCCAGCGCAGCGCTGCCCGCCGCGGCGATACCTGCCGGTACTGCCTGCCCCAATAACGCCGCCACGCGTGCAGGCATCTACGACTTCGGTCCGGCTAAGGACTTCGAAGATGCTCCGACGCAATATGCATCGGTGGCCTTCATGTATTCGCCCGTCAAGAAAGTCCACTCCGATCTCGGCTATCGCGTGAGCTCGGTGAACGGCACCCGCTTCTATAACGATGCGCGCGACGTGGCCGGCTCGCTGGTCTCCACCTATCAATCTCCCTACCTGAACTTCTCGTGGGAGCAAAAGCCCGGCCTCATCTGGAAGGCCGACTATAACTTCTTCGGCTACGGCGAAGGCGGTCCGAGTGGAGCGCAGTATTGCAGCACCACCAATCCTACTCCCACGGCTCCCGTAACGCCGGTTCTCTGCAGCTCGCTCTCTGGTGTAGCCGGGACGGGTGGGCAGACCGGAATGACCATCTCGTCTGCGGGTGAGACGGCGCCGCGCAACTTCCACGCCAACAACGTGGTTCTCGGGGTGCACTATCAGTTCTGAATCAACCGGTGAACCGTGGTTCGCAATGCCTGAACCGGTCACGAACCACGATTCACGAAACGCGGGAGTCGCACAATGAGAAAGACCATTCGCATGCAGTCGGCGCTGGCAGCCATGCTTCTGCTGTCCGGCGCAGTGGGCTTCGCCCAGTCCGGCGAGGCGACCTACAAGATCAAGTGCCAAAGCTGTCACGGAGCCGAAGGCGTACCCAACCCGGGAATCGCCAAGGCTATGGGCGTGAGGCCGGCCAGCGACCCCGCAGTCAGAGCTGAAACCGTTGCACAGATGATCGCCATCACCGCCAACGGCAAGGCCAGGATGCCTGCCTTCAAAACCAAGCTTTCCGATGCCGAGATCAAGGCATCCGTGGATTACTTCAGGTCCCTTGCCAAGTAAGTCGCGAAGGGCTTTGAAGTAAAGCAAGCGCAAGTGCAAGAGTGTAGTGAGTCAGTCTGGCAATTTCGCAAGGGGCGCGATTTCACAGGATGCTGCAAGACTGTTAGACGGAGCGTTTTGTATCAGGGCACGAGTTTACTCGTGCCGCAAGAGCTGCAAAATGAATTCCGGGCTTTAGCCCCTGAGGGATCGTCTCTTGCAAACTGACGCACTACGTGCAAGGGCAAGAGAACGTGCAAGAGAAAGAGAAATCGTAAAGGTAGAAAGGAAAAGCGCCAGAGCAAAGCCAGCCCGCGTGATCGGTGGTTTCGATTTGCGCAGGCTGGCGTCCATCGGTGTTTGCTACCATGGCCCCATGCTGCACAACGCGGCGGCACGGGCCTGAACCATTGATCGCGCGGCAAGCGCAGGCGTACGCGTACACGCCGGCAAAAATTTCTGAAGGAGCTTCGCAATGAAGAAAGTGTTTCGTTCCCAACTTGTGCTGGCCGCATCTGTAGCGCTCGCCGGCGTCATGTGTTTCGCCCAGGACGGCGCAGCCACCTACAAAGCCAAGTGCGCCATGTGCCACGGTCCCACCGGCACGCCCAGCGCGGGTATGGCCAAGGCTATGGGCATTAAGCCCGCTTCCGATCCGTCCTTGAAGGCCCTCACCCTGGCGCAGATCGAGGCCACTGTGAAGAATGGCAAAGGCAAGATGAAGCCCATCGCCGGCTTGTCCGACGCGCAGGTGAGCGCAGTCGCGGCCTACTTCAAGACACTGAAGTAAGCTCTTCGTGGTCCAAAATGAGCCGTCGCTAGAAGGGCGTCATAGAAACTCATTGCGCTGAGCACGAAGTGTCAGGGCACGACTTTAGTCGTGCCGAAAGATGACAACAAAGCTCCTCGGGCTTTACCCCTGCAAGGATTCACGACGCGCGGTTCGTTCAATGGTCGCCGCAAAACATCACGGCGGGCTCGTCATCCCCTGGCGAGCCTGCCGCTGCAATGGAGGTTGGATTCAAAGTGCCGA
>JBAWFY010000123.1:0-4862 GCA_049592335.1 Occallatibacter sp. | reverse complement strand
GCTCAAGCGCTGCCGCGGGCATGGCGAACGCAAATGAGATGCCAACCCAGAGAAAAGCTACGAAGACACCGGCGAAAACGACAAGCACCAAAATAGCGAGCGACTGAGGGTCAGTGAAGAATCCGAGTTTCTTGTCGAGAATAGCGAGTACGGCTATCAGCCCGAAGGCCAGTCCCTCGGGAGCGATCAGTTGCGCGCAGTGGCGAAGAAACGCGACCCAGAGATACGTGAGCCAGCGCGCACCGAGAAGGCGGAGGGAATTCCAAATCGAATTGCTCTCAGCGAAGAGCTCCCGCGATGTGCCAGATACAAATGCGGGTTGAAACAGGAGCCACGCCAGGCCGGAAATGTGGTAGTACAGGTAGGCAACGAACCAGCCTACGGCCATTCTCGATCCCTGATCTTTCTCCGGGCCGAACCATCGCTCCGAATGCACCCAGGTGATATCGGCCAGATGGAGCGCGAGCATCGCGGCGGCCGGCAGGGCCGCGATGCCGATGAAGAGCAGGAATCGCTTGCGGTAGATCTCAAACGTGCGATCGAGAATCTCACCCAGATTCATCGGGCGCAGTGCGGCCTGCATGGGTTTCTCCTGGTTACGCGACAGTATACGCGGATCGTCAGATGCCGAAAGCCACAGGGGAAAGCCGTGGCCCCGAGCATGAACACGCCGAGGGAACGGATTGCCTGCATTCTGCGTATCAAGTGACCATGGCGGGCGTGGTTACATTAAGCTGGGGCATGCCACCTGCGGTGGGGCAGCCCAAGGAGCGCAGGGGCAAGGAAGCAGCAACTGCGGCGGCTCCGGCAGCGTGGCAGCGCAGCCCGGCGCGGTACGATGGGAGCCGGTGCGTTGTAGCCGAGACAGAAGTTTCCCCGAGGGAGGCGACGCCGGCCGGCCAGAACAGATTAGCTAACCGAGCAGGAAGTACGGGGGTAAGAGCTCTGGAGCCGGATTGGGCCGAGATCGTCCGCCGCTCGATGAACGGCGATTCCGGCGCATGGGCCGAGATGGTCCGGGCGCATCAAAAGCGTGTGTACGGGCTGTGCTACCGGTTTACAGGCAACTCGGCCGACGCCGAAGACCTTACCCAGGACGTTTTCCTGAAGATTTATACGAATCTGAGCAGCTTTGACGCTGCGCGCGGCAGCCTGCCGGTGTGGATTACCACCATGACGCGGAACCTGCTGGTGGACAATTTCCGGCGGACGCGGAACCAGCGGGCAACAGGTTCACTGGACGAGGGGTGGGACCAGACCGAAGATTTCAGGCCGCGCCTGAGCGTGGCCGACCGGCTGGCCGACGCCGCGCCCTCGCCCCACGAGGCCGCGGCACGCCAAGAACTCAAAAAAATGGTCGAGAAGGCCCTGATGAAAGTGAGCGCGGATCTGCGCGAGGCGGTGATTTTGAGAGATTTACAGGACATGGATTACAGGGAGATCGCGCAGGTTTTGGGGATTCCCGAAGGTACCGTGAAGTCGCGCATCAGCCGCGGCCGGGCGGAACTGGCGCGGCTCCTGGAACGTACCAAGAAGGAGGTGATGTAGCCATGGCAGAAGGCACACACATTCCGAACACACCAGCCTGCATCGAGTGGGAAGCGCAACTGACAGATGCACTGGACGGGCTGCTTAGCCCCGAAGAGGAAGCGCGGTTTGTCGCGCACAAATTGGTCTGCCCGGCCTGCGCCGAGCTGTACGAAGAGGCGCGCAAGGGACGCCAGTGGCTGAAGTTTTTATCGCCGGAGCCGGAGGCGCCCGAGGGGCTGCTGGAGAAGATTCTGGCGACGACGGGGCCGGGTCATGACGTGAGCGGATTGCCGGCAGCGGCGGGCAAGGTTCCCGCTTTTGTACCTCCCGTCTGGCAACAGGCTGGATTTGCGGTGAGGATGCGGGGCGCGGGGCCGCGGCTGCTGATGACGGCGGCGATGGCGTTCTTCTCGATTGCGCTCACGCTGGACCTTGCGGGCGTCGATCTGAACCGTCTGCGGCTGGCCGATATGAGGCCGCAGATGTTGCGGTCGTACATGGAGCGGCAACTGAACATGGCTTCGGTGCCGGTTGTGCGCTACTACGACCACCTGCATTTTGTGCACGAGGTGGAAGCGCGGGTACGCGATTTGCGCAGCCGGAGCGAAGGCGAAGACAACGGCGCCGGGCAGCAGCAGCAAACGCAGCCAGCCACTCCGGGAGAGAGCCGGGAGATCAGGGAGCCAGGGAGCAAGGGAGCAAGGGAGCAAGGGAACGAGGGAATAAGAAGGCAAGAAGCCGAAGCAAAAAATAGAGAGGTTTTGGAAACTTCCTTGGAGGTTCCAAAAGGGTCCATGCAGTCCAGGGGCTACATGGTTCGAATGCGGGAAAGGAGCACACCATGGATTGCGTAAATCATAGCGGCGTGACAGCCGCGGCATATTGCCAGAGCTGCGGCAAGGCGCTGTGCCAGGCATGCGTGCGGAAGGGGTCGGGCGGACAGATCTTCTGCGAGCCGTGTTTTGTGGCGTGGTCCGCCGCGGCTAACGCGCCACGGCGCTACGTGCCGCCGCCGGTAGGCGGGCCGAGCCCCGGACTGGCAGCCGTGCTGGGAGTCATTCCCGGCGTGGGCGCGATGTACAACGGCCAGTTCATCAAAGGCTTTGTGCACGTGGCGATCTTTGCGGTACTGGTTTCAATCACTAGCACAGTCCACTCCGATCTGGACATTTTTTTCGGCCTCCTTATCCCCGCGTGGATACTGTATCAGTCGTTTGAGGCCTTTCACACGGCAAGAGCGCGGCGCGACGGCGATCCGCTGCCCGATCCGCTGGGACTGAATGAATTGAGCCAATATATTGTGACGGGCGGGCGACCACCGCAGGGGCCGACGCCAGCAGGCGCGGGTCAGGGTGTGGGTCAGGGGGCAAATCAGGCCACCTACCAGGTTCCGCCTCAAAGCGTGCCATTTCAGACCCCTTATCAATCTCCTTATCAACCTCCATACCAAGGGCCGTACCCTCCGCCGGGAGCCGCGGGACCGGGGTTTCCGCCGATCCCGCCGATTCCACCAATTCCGCCCGTGCCGCCATTCCATCCAGCATATTGGCATCGGCGTGAGCCGGTCGGAGCCGTGATTCTGATTGCTCTGGGCGTGCTATTTCTGCTGGGCCAGTTCGATTGGTTCTCGTGGCACGTGCTCCACTACTTCTGGCCGCTGCTGCTGATCGGTTTGGGCGTTTGGATGATCGTGAATCGCGTGCACGAAGCGCAGGTCCCGCCCCCGGACGGTTCGCAGAGCAACTCCCAAGGAGACAAAAAATGAGCCGGTACATTTTGATTCGCAGGCTGCGTGGGCCGGCATTCCTGCTGCTCGTGGGCGTGAACGCATTGCTGGCGCAGCGGGGCATTCTGGGCTGGGGCCAGAGCTGGCCGTTCTATCTGATTCTCGCCGGATTGCTGATGCTGGTGGAGCGGGCAGCGCTGGCCTCGGAAGGTTATCCGCCTTATCCGGGGATGGGACAGGGAGCGGCTCAGGGAACGAATTTGGGAGCGAATCAAGCAAACTATACGGGTGCGAGCTCGGAGGCTCCGGCCGAGGACAGTGGCTTGCGCGTGACGCCAACCAGCACGACTCCAGTGCCGTCTCCCTGGCAGGAGCTTGAGAAGAACAAAGAAGGAGGGCAATCATGAGCAGCGTGCCTCCAAACATGCCGCCCAATATGCCGCCATCGCCCTACGATTCGAAGGCGCAGTGGCGCGCGCACAAAGAACAGCAGAAAGCGGCGTGGCGCGCGCAACGCGATGCCTGGCGGGCGCAGCGACAAGCATGGAAGACACAGTACCTGGGATTCTACGGGCCGCGCGTGCCGTCCATCGTCGGTCCACTGCTGCTGGTGTGCGCCGGGGTGATTGCGCTGTTGATCGTCAGCGGCCATCTGGATTCGGCCGCGTTCTGGGGCTGGTACGGGCAATGGTGGCCCCTCCTGCTGATCGGCGCAGGAGTGGTTTTGCTGGGCGAGTGGGCGCTCGATATGCGGCGGGGGATTCCCGTGCGGCGCAAAGGCAGCTTCGTGGGAATTCTGATCTTCCTCGCGTTTCTGGGCATGATTGCGGCGGCGCACAACCACTTCTGGGGCCCGTGGCATGATAACTTCGGCGACAACGACTTCTTCAACACCTTCGGACTGCCAGAACACGACATGGATCAGCCGGAGCAAAAGCAGCAGATTCCGGCGAATGCATCGATTGAGATTCGCAACCCGCGCGGCGACGTGAGCATTACGGCAAGCGACGAGGCGACTCTCGGAGTGCAGGCGCACGAGGTGGCGTATGCCGGCTCGGACGAGGCTGCGAAAAAGGTCTTCGACGCCGAGGCCGCGAAGGTGACGGTGAACGGAAACGCGGTGTTGATCCAGGCGCAGCCCAATGACAAGGGGCGTGTGAATCTATCTGTGGCCGTGCCGAAGACGGCGCACGTGACGGTGAACGCTGGCTGGGATAACGTGACGGCGAGCGGGCTGGGCTCGGGCATCGACATTACGGCGCGCGGCGACGTGCACCTGAACTCGATCTCGGGGCCGGTGGTGACGCACTTCGTTCGCGGCAGGCACGACCTCTTCGCCGCACAGGATATTCAGGGAGACGTGACGATGGAAGGTGACGTGGACGACATCACCCTGTCCGATATCAAGGGCAGCATTTCGCAGAACGGCGATATTCCAGGGGATGTGTCGATGGAGAATGTTTCCGGGCCGGTGCACCTGCATACCTCGGTGACTTCGCTCGACGCCGCGGTGCTGCCGGGTAGCCTGACGCTCAACGACGATGATTTGCGCATTGCCGGAGCCAAGGGCGATGTCCACGTGACGACGCACTCCAAGGATGTGGAC
>JBAWFY010000122.1:0-2085 GCA_049592335.1 Occallatibacter sp. | reverse complement strand
CGGCGCGTTCTTGTCGATCAACAGCTTTGCTGCGTCCAGGTCTCCGGTCATCGCTGCGTAGTGCAGCGCCGTGCGGCCGGTCTTATCCTGCAGAGCCGGGTTCGCGCCTTTGTCGAGCAGCAGTTTCACCATCTCGACGCGTCCCATGGCCGCCGCGCCCATCAGTGGCGTATAACCCTCGGCGTTCCTCGCATCGGCGTGCGCGCCCTGGTCGAGCAGTTGCGCAAGCGCCGCGGTATCGGCATTCTCCACCGCCCTGAAAAGCTGTGCGTCCAGATTGGGCGCGGCAGTTTGACTTTGTGAGTTCGGCGTAGTGGTCTGCCCTTGCGATCCTTGACCCGCGGCAAGAGCGCCCGCGCCGAGCCCCATGCCATAAAGAAGAAGCGCCAGAAAAAATCTCTTCATAGGTCGTCCTCTAAATCTGTGTCTCATCCTTACTGATCGGCACAATCCCCGGAACAGCTGAGACCTATCGGGAAGATTCTTTCAGGCCGGGCCGTCGACTGGGCCAAGGGTGAAGTCTTTCTGAAATCGAAAGCATTCTACCCCGATTGGAAGCTTCGCGCGATGCGGATACGCACCACCAGACCCGGTCCCATTGCGTACCCTTGAAAGAGAGCTCATCCCGGCGGGAGAACACCATGAAGGCAAGCGCAATCGAGTTTCGTCTCCGGATGTGGATTCAAATCGTCATTTTGTTTCTAGGTTTCTGGGCCCCGTGGATCGGAGCGCTCGATCTGAGCCGCAGATATGCAACTCTGGCGTGGCTGGCGCTCGAGTTGAGCCGCTCGGGGCTCGTGAGCTTTACAGTGGCGACGCCCATTGTCATCGTCTGCGGCGCAGTTGCGGCGCTGATTGGCGCGGTGCTGCGCGTGTGGGGTGTCGCTTATCTCGGCTATGGCGTGGTGCACCACGGCGATATGCAAGGGCGCGGGGTGGTGGCTGCCGGCCCTTACCGCTATATGCGCAATCCGCTCTACGTAGGCGGCTGGTTCATGCTCCTGGCGATTTGCCTGCTCATGCCGCCCTCGGGCGCGCTCTTCTCGATGGTTCTGCTCACCGTCCATTTTCTGCGTCTGATCCTCGGCGAAGAGGCATTTCTCGCGGCAAAACTCGGCGAACCGTACCAGGAATATCTGCGAGCCGTTCCGCGGTTTATTCCCCGCTTGCGCTCCAGCTTGCCGCCCGCGCCGGCAAAGGCCCACTGGCTCGTCGCACTAGGAACCGAGCTGAATGCCATCGGAATCTTTTTCACGCTGGCAGTTCTGTCATGGACCTACGACAACCTGCTGATGATCAAAACTGTGCTGGTTGTTTTCGGAGCTTCGCTCGTCGTGAGGGCGGCGATGCCGCACGGCGGAACCAGGGCCGAGACCGCGTGATCAGTCTTTCTTCTTGCCCACACGTCCCAGGTGCGTGTGGCCAAATCCGGCTCCATATTTCAGGCCATAGCCAAGCGTCCGGTCGACGCCAATGTGGTTGGCCCAGATGAGCGCCACCGGCATGAAGCCGCGCAGATGCAGCACGAGCGCGGCAAGCGCCAACAACGCAGGCAGCACGTAAGTATGGAAGGCGTTGTAGACGCGCGCACCGCGGCACGAGCCGGCAAGATAGCCAAGCATCGAGAGATCCGGCGTCAGCCACAGCCCCGCGAAGAGCCACCAGCTTGCGCCCGTCCGCGCAAAAAGCACGGCGGTAATAGCCGCGACGGCCAATCCTTCAAGCCGGAGAAGAAAGACGATCGAGGAGCGGCGCGCAGACCCAGGCTTCGGTTTTGCGTCACCCGATTGCTCGATAATTTCAGTAGCCGTCGCCATGCACCATCTGATGATGCGGAGTGCGACGCCGACTCCAGAAATTCAACACACATAGCAGAAAGATTCCGGCAAAAACAAAAGGGAAAAAGCCCGAGGCTTTTCCCCTTTTGTCCGAAACCAGAAAAAAACTACTTCTTCGGGGGCGCGATGGTGTCCTTGGCGGCCTTGGCCACGCGGAACTTCACCACGGTCTTGGCAGGAATTTTGATGGCTTCGCCGGTCTGCGGATTGCGGCCCATGCGCGCCTTGCGGTTCGACTTCACCAGAC
>JBAWFY010000121.1:0-1893 GCA_049592335.1 Occallatibacter sp. | reverse complement strand
CCGAATCCGATGAGCGCCATCCTCTGCGCCGCGGTTTTTTGATTGGCTATCTCTGCGGCTTTCTGTGGTATGTGGGCAACTGCTACTGGATTCGCGACACCATGTCCCGCTACGGCGACATGCCGTTCCTCGCACCCACATTGCTGCTCATCGGTTTCAGCCTTGTCCTCGGGCTTTACTTTGGGCTCTTCGGCCTGGGACTGGTGTTCGTGCGCCGCGCCACCGGTTCTGTGCGGTGGGCTTTGCTCTTCGCGCCATTTTTATGGACCGCGCTCGAACTGGCAGCCGCGCGCATCACGAGCGTGCCCTGGGATCAGCTCGGGTATTCGCAGGTGGACAGCGTTCTTGCGAACTTACTCGCTCCCTGGACTGGAGTCTACGGCATCAGCTTTGTCCTGGTTGCGGCAAATGCGTTGATCGCAGGCCAGTTCCTTATCGAGACTCGCACTGATAAGAGGCTGCGAAGTGTCCCGCTATACGGAGCGGGTTTGGCTGTAGCCATGGCTGCACTCTTCGCCAGCAGCACGGGCGCGCCGTTTTTCGGGGCTCCCGCTTCCGCAACCGCCGTCCTAATCCAACCCAATCTCGACGTAGGCGACGTCAATAACTGGCAGGGCCCCGACTGGGACCGTCACATCGCCGAGTTCACGCGCCTCGCCACCGAACCCGCAACGAAGGACACATCCTACATCGCAGGAATCCCGCAAACCGGCGCGCCGCTTGGAGAGATCGTTCCACCGCTCTACCCCATGCATCCCGATCTCGTCGCCTGGCCCGAGTCGCCCGCGCCCTTCTTCGGCGCCGAACCTCGATTCCAGCAGGCCATGAGCGCTGTCGCGCAAGCCGCGCACGCGCCGCTGGTCGTCGGCGGCATCGGCATGGATTTGCCTAAATCAGATCTGGGGCCCGATCAGAGTCAAGCCCGCACCTGGCTCTACTACAACTCAGGTTTCGTCTTCGCCGCCGACGGCAAGCCGGTAGGCCGCTACGACAAAATCCATCTCGTCCCCTTCGGCGAATACATTCCCTTCCAAAACCTGCTCACCTTCGCGCACAAGCTCACCGGCCGCGTCGGCCTGTTCGAGCGCGGCACACAGCGCAATTCATTCCTGCTGGCCACGCAAAACCAGGAAGAACACCGTTACGGAGTCTTCATCTGCTACGAAGCGGTCTTTGCCAACGAGGTGCGCCAGTTCGCGCGCCACGGCGCAGAGGTCTTCGTCAACATTTCCGACGACGGCTGGTATGGCGACACCAGCGCCCCCTGGCAGCACCTGAATATGGCGCGCATGAGGGCCATTGAGAATCGCCGCTGGCTCCTGCGCGACACCAACTCGGGCGTCACCGCTGCCATCGACCCTTACGGCCGCGTGCGCCAGTCCATCCCCCGCCGCCAGGCCGGCGAGCTCGAAGCCGAATTCGGCTTCCGCAACGACCTCACCTTCTACACCGTCCACGGCGACGTCTTCGCGTGGCTCTGTGCCATATTGAGCCTGGGGATGATGGCCTGGGCTGGCGGAAGGATTATGCGGCAACCACCCGGACTACGCGGGGAGAAGTAGCCCCCACGCGAAGGAAGCTGTAGGCGGACAGAAGCCTTTAAGCGGAGGGAGCAGGAGCCTTCAGGCTCCTGAGAAGAGGCATTCAATCGAAGTGGCTTCAGCCACGGGCCTTTCCTGTATATTGCTCGAATGCGATTGGCGCCTCAGGAAACCCGCACCTATCTGGTGACTGCGGTGACGGCGCAGCGCCGCAGTCTCTTTCAGGTCACGGCTACTGCGGAGTTGCTGGAGCAAACCATTCTCGACTATCGCAGTCAGGGAAAATTCCTCCTGCACTCCTTCGTCATCATGCCCGATCATTTCCACGCACTCATCACGCCCGCCCCAGATG
>JBAWFY010000120.1:0-5468 GCA_049592335.1 Occallatibacter sp. | reverse complement strand
CCACGGTGCACGACCCCGACGATCTCAATAAGGTCAAGCACGAGATTCAGGTCAAACACGCAGACACGGAAATCTTTCCCGCGCTCAATAACTTCAACCCTCACACGCAGGAGTGGGACACGGGCGTGGGCGACGTGCTCCGCGATCCCCAAAAAAGCGCGGCTTTCCTCCAGCAGATCATCCACTTTCTTTCGACGTATCCCGTCTATCGCGGCCTGTCTCTCGACATCGAGAGCCTTCCCGACGAAGACGATGCGGCGTACCTCAACTTCATCAAGGCGCTCTACGCCGAGATGCACGCGCGCGATCTGCGGCTCTACGTAAACGCGGCCGTCGCCACCAGCGACGACGACTTGAAGGCCATCGCTGCCAGCTCCGACGGCATCATCCTGATGAATTACGACGAGCACCAGACCACCAGCGACCCCGGTCCCGTGGCCAGCCAGAAATGGTTCATCGGCAATCTCGTCCGCGTGCTCAAAGTGGTGCCCAAAGAAAAAATCATCTGCGGCGTCGGCAGCTACGGGTACGATTGGGCGCTCTCCATCCCCAATCCCAAAGACCCCCATCACGCGAAGCCCAAGGTCCTCAATACCGACAATCTCTCGGTCTCCGATGCCTGGGAGCGCGCCTCCGACGCAGACGCCGATCTCGATCTCGACTACGACACTCTCAATCCGCACTACGAATACATCGACGAGGACGCAAACCAGCGGCATGTCGTCTGGTTCCTCGACGCCGTATCCCTGCTCGACGAGATGCGCGCCGCGCGCGAGCTCGGCCTGCAAACCTTCGCCCTCTGGCGGCTGGGCGAAGAAGACGGCTCGCTCTGGAATGTCTGGGACAGGCCCAGCGACACCGCTTCGCTGCAGGCGCTCACCGACAAGCCCGTCCCACCCGGCCATGACGTAGACACCGAAGGCGACGGCGACATTCTGCGCATCACCGGCCTGCCGCAGCCCGGCATGCGCTCCATCGAAGTGGACACCGACGAGCCCGACCCCCGCAAGAAGCTCATTGTCGACGAACACATGGACGTGTATCCACGCACCTGGACAGTCCAGCAGTACGGCTACCATCCCAACGAAGTGGCGCTCACCTTCGACGACAGCCCCGATCCCGAATGGACGCCGAAGATCCTCGATATTCTCAAATCCAGGCACGTCAAGGCCGCCTTTATGGCCATCGGCGACCAGGCTGCCCAGCACATCGGACTCATGCAGCGCATCGTCCGCGAAGGCCACGAGATCGGCAACCACACCTACACCCATCCGGACATCAGCGAAATTCCGCCGCGCCAGATCGATCTTGAAATCACCCTCACCGAGCGCCTCTTCGAAAGCAAGCTCGGCGTACAGCCCCTCTATTTCCGTCCGCCCTACGATATCGACGAAGAGCCCGACACCGACGACGAAGCCGCGCCCGCCTGGCGCATCCAGCAGATGGGCTACACCATCATCGGCAGCAAGATCGACACCGACGACTGGGACGAGCACCCGCGCAAGACCACTTCCGAAATCATCCAGTCGGTCTTCGCCCAGCTCGAAACCATGAAGACCAAGCCGCAGTTCCGCGGCTCCATCATTCTCATGCACGACGGCGGCGGCGACCGCTCCGTCACCGTAGCAGCGCTCGGACCGCTCATTGACACCCTCCGCGCCCACGGCTACACCATTGTTCCCGTCTCCGCCCTCATGGGCAAAACTACCGCAGAAGTCATGCCGCCCCTCACCTTCTGGCAGCGCGTGCGCACCATCCCCGACTCCATCGCCTTCTCCGTCCTCGACATCCTCGGAAACTTCATCGTCATGGTCTTCTTCGTGGGCGACATCCTCATGAGCACGCGCCTCGTCCTCGTCGGCATCTTCGCCGTCATCGACCGCCTGCGCCGCCCGCGCTACGCTGCCTCGCCGGCTTTCGCTCCGCCCGTTGCCGTCCTCATCCCCGCTTACAACGAAGAATCCGTCATCGTGCGCACCGTTCGCTCCGTGCTCCACTCCGATTACGAAAACCTCCGCGTCATCGTCATCGACGACGGCTCCCTCGACCGCACCTACGAGGTGGCCTTCGCTGCGTTCACTCAGGAGATCGCCGCCGGCCGTGTCCAGGTGCTCACCAAGAACAACGCCGGCAAGGCCGCCGCCCTCAACTACGCGCTCGACCGCATCCATGAGGATATCTACATCGGCATCGACGCCGACACCGTCATCGCTTCCGACGCGATATCAAAGCTCGTTCCCCACTTCCAGGACCCCTCGATCGGCGCCATCGCCGGCAACGCCAAGGTTGGCAACCGTGTCAATCTATGGACACGCTGGCAGGCTCTCGAATACATCACCAGCCAGAATTTCGAGCGCCGCGCCCTCAATCTCTTTCACGTCATCACGGTCGTTCCCGGCGCCATCGGCGCATGGCGCACCGCGCCCGTCAAAGCCGCCGGCGGGTATCCCCTCAACACCGTCGCCGAAGACGCCGACCTCACCATGGGTCTGCTCGAACGGGGCTGGAAGGTCGATTACGAAGACCGCGCCCTCGCCTTCACTGAGGCGCCTGTCGATGCCCGCGGCCTGATGCGCCAGCGCTTCCGCTGGTCCTTCGGCACACTGCAGGCCGTCTGGAAACATCGCGCCGCCTTCACGCGCAACAAAGCCATGGGCCTCTTTGCCCTCCCCAACATCCTCATCTTCCAGATGTTCCTGCCCCTCGTCTCGCCTTTCATCGACATCCTGTTCGCATGGGGCATCGTCACCTTCCTCATCGATCGCCACTACCACCCCGAAGCCGCCTCGGCCGCAAGCTTCGAGAAGCTCATCGTCTATTTCCTCGGCTTCCTCGTCATCGATTTCATCACTTCGTCGGCCGCCTTCAGCCTTGAGCGCCGTCATCCTGCCAATAAAGGCGATGGATGGCTGCTCTTCCACATCTGGCTGCAGCGCTTCGCCTATCGCCAGCTCTTTTCTCTGGTCATCGCCAAGACCATCAAGCGCGCCATCGACGGCAAGCCCTTCAGTTGGGACAAGCTCGACCGCACCGCCAAAATGAGCAAGCAGACCGAAGCCCTGACCCAGGCCGTGCGGTAAGCTGGAAGAACGACCTGAACCGTCCGGAAGAAAGCAAGCATCTACAGGGATGTGTGCTGGACCCACTCGCCATTGTGCAGATGGGGGAAGAGTTCCGCGCCCAGCGCGTGTGATCTTCGGGCTATGGGCAGGGAAAGAGACTTAGAACCTTGTCGATGGCAGTAATGACGTCGCCGGCCATTTCGAAATGCGAAGCGATACTTGCTATTTGGCCGCGCAATTCCGTGATGCCGTCGTTGACGTATTTGATCTGTTGCTGCAGCGCCGCAAACACATTTGTGTCTTGGCTCATCGTGTATTCGTCGTCTTGCGTTAGAACCTGATCAATCTCAGGCCACCACTTATTGAGCACTTCGGTGGTGGCCAAGTCCATCGTGCTATCGATTGCAGTCTGGATTTGCGAGCGGAGATCCTGGTACGCCGCTCTCACATCCGGCGCAAGCGGGATCGTGTAGGCCGGCAGGGGCGCGTTTCCAACAAGGGTTGACATGATCCTGCTCCTTCGAGGTTTACTTCGTTGGCAATGATGAGTAAAAGTTGCCCAGCGCGCTGCCTGCGTTGGCAAGGTCGTTCATTTTATCCTTCAACTCTTCCGGGTTGTTATGCTGCGCCTCGGCCGCAAGGGCGTGATGCGTGAGCGCCAGATTGTTGAGAGCTTCGCGAAGCGCGATCAGCTGCTCATGCGCTTCCTTCTGTTTTCGCGCAATCTCCGGCAGCTTCATGGCCTCTGCCCGCCACGCCTCCGGATCTACGTTTTTGCCGGGCTGCGCGTCCTCGAGGAGGAATTGTTTTTCCAGATTAAGTATCCGGTCGTAATCACGCTGCTCGATGTCATCAAGCGCGGAGACGTCGTTCGCGAGGGTCCGGCAAAACAATTGGATTGTGGGATCCATTGCCTCGATCTTCGCCGGCAGCTCGCTGGCCACCTTGCGGCTGACAAGATATTGACCGAGCGCATCGACAGCAGTGCTCAGGCCGTTTCGCACCTGAGGCGAAAGAAGAGGCGCAGCGCTGGAGGTCGTGGTGGTGGTACTGCCCGACGCTGAAACCGTGGAAACAGTGGTCGTGGTTATCGAAGATTCGGATGCCTGTATTCCCAAGATGTTTTCGATCGATGGCGCAAGATCGTTCCCAACGCTGGTCAGGGCGCCTCCCGCTGACTTTGCAGCGGCATCAAGATCCGGAGAATCGCTGCTTTGTGTGATTTCGATCAGGAAATTGGAATAAACTTCGAGCGCCGCGAGCACCGCCAGCCTCGCCTGAATCTCCTTCTCCGGCAGAAAGACGGGAAGGTTGCGAGGGTTGTAACTGGCATCCTTGTTCTCGTACGCAAGCGCTGCCTCGTAACCTTCACGAAGCTGATGGACAGCCACCGCATCCTCGTATGCGGCGGCTGATTGATCGACTACCGGAGCCAGCGAAACCGAAAGCGCATTTGCATGCTTATTCAGCTGGGCAGTTGGGCAGCCGGCAATAGAGATGCAAAGGGCGAACGGCGCGACAATGGTCACGGCGATACGCACCGCCCCACCCCTTGACGCATCGGCCCCTGAGTTACACAACCTCCACAACCTGCCGGAATTCATGGCTGAATTCTAGATCAACACCTACAGAAGTCAAGGTCGCAGAAGAGATTACGAGCACAGTTGCATCTTCGGGCCGCCCGGCGTCGGTGTAGACTTGATGAGATTTGGTATCGAATTCGGGCAGCCAGGGCCTGCGGGTAACCTCACCAACAATCGGCTCATCCCAAGGCTCCGGAAAACTTCCAGCGGAACAGTGCCTGATGCCCTGGCAACGTGGAGTGCGGCATGTCGAAGCGAATTGTATCCTGTGCAGACGGCACATGGTTGGACCCGCTGAACAACACAAACGTTTACCGCCTCTACAAGGCGCTGGAAGTTAGCGCTGAGCAGGTGACGTTTTACGATGACGGGGTTGGCGCAGATACTACGGGGATCGCCCACATTCTTGACGGCGCATTCGGAGCAGGTCTTCTTCAGAAGATCCAGGATGGCTACACAACGATCGCCCACACCTATGAGCCCAACGATCAATTGTTCCTGTTTGGGTTTAGCCGAGGGGCTTACACTGTCCGCTGCCTGGCTGGGATGATCGCGGCCTGTGGTCTTCCGACAGGCACGTTCACCAACGATTGCATTACCCAGGCATTCGCGGCCTACCGAAATCCTTCCCAACGCGCCGCCATTCTCGCCGGCCTGGCCGCATACAATCTCCAGCCAGCGGCCATCCAAATGGTGGGCGTATGGGACACGGTGGGCGCGCTCGGGGTTCCCGCGATCTTCGGAGGTGTTGACCAGAAGAAATACGGTTTTCTCGATACCGCATTGCATCCCTGCATTAAAAATGCATTCCACTGTATCGCGC
>JBAWFY010000119.1:0-5025 GCA_049592335.1 Occallatibacter sp. | reverse complement strand
GTCCTAGCGTAGCGCCCGGACTCAGGCTGACGATCACCGTCATCAGCGAAGCCGAGATGCGGTTCACGCTGATCAAGGCAACGTCCGTCGCCTGCGTGTATCCATCAGAGTTGGCCAAAGTTGCGAGAGGCGGCGAAATGACGACCGTCGCACCGGGCCGAAAGTTTGCGCCTTGCAGCGTGAGTTGTACGCGGCCGGCTCCTTGCACCGTCACTCCGGGAGCCGCACTGGTCAGCACCGGCGGCGTCCCCGGCGCGGCGACAACAAGCGGATATGGCGCAGATGTGCCGCCGCCCCCAACGACCTGATTGACTACGGTGATTTGGTCCGTGCCGGGCGCAGCAATATCCGCGGCCAGAATACCGGCGGTCAATTGCGTCGCGCTCACGAACGTTGTGCCCCGGGCTACCCCGTTCACCTCCACGAGTGAACCCTTCACGAATCCCGTGCCATTCACCGTCAGGGCGAACCCCGCACCCCCGGCTGCCACTGTGGACGGGCTGATGGACGTGATAGTGGGAGCTTGCGCGTGTGCAGAGCCAGGAATGATCGCCAGCAACACGGTGATCGGGAGAATCAAACCAAAGCAATAACGCTCGTGGTTGCGCGCAAATCCGCAAGCGAGAAGGTTAGGCATCTGTCTTCCTTTCATGAAGCCGGAAGTCAATCCAGAGAAGAAAGTTCTATCCCCGCGCTCGCGCCGAAGGAAGGCCTCGGCAATGCGCCGCAATGCGCGGTGCTCCTGCGAGTCGTGCCCATTGAGAGCCGCTTCGCCGCGTTTTACCCAGCGATTCATTAACCATGTGATTTGCAGCTCGCGGACTGAGGGTCCCACCGCGGAGGGAATGCGATCGAGCGATGGCCTTGCCATATCCAGAACCTGCTCTCCCTGCGTGAGGCAGGGTCGGGGAAATTGAGCCATCTCCAGCAGCGAATATGCGCCAATGGGGTCCGCGGGAACGGGCGGCTACTGAGACTCAGGCTAGATACAAGCGCATTCTAGCATTCTCACCTTTCGCCGTCTCCAGAATTCTGCTCACGGTAAGAACCTGGGCTTCCGGCAGTTTCGACAGCCAGTACTTTTCTCAGCTCTCTCTTCTCCCTGGGTAATTCGATCAAAAGCCACTGCGATGTGGAGGACTGGATGCCCACCACACGAATCTGGTTCGGGACCAGGGGGCCGGAGGTTCGAATCCTCTCTCCCCGACCATTCAATCCCGCAATCCAATCCACGCCTTTACTGCACCAGCGCATTCGCAGCGTTCGCTTCAAGAACCCAGCGGCTCGCCACGTCGATCACGTACTCGTCTTCGAACCACAGAAAGCCGAAGTCGTCGATGCACTCCGGAAAGTTCGGCTTGATGACGATGTAGCCCGGAATCACGCCGCCTGGAATGAATGTATTGTCCGCGCGGTTGTTTCCATAAGCTTTGAGCTTCGAAACCGTTCCCACCGATGACACATACGAAGTGCTCGACACCGGATGCGTACCGAGAATGTAGTTGGCGGCGCGCAGCGTGTACTCCGGGCCTACGATCTCGGGAAATACTTTGTGCAGAAAATACATGCGCACGCCAAAATCGATGACCTGCTGTGAACCACCCCACGTGCGCAGGCTGGGCGGCACACCAAAGGGCGTCGCGGCCAGTTGCTTGTCGAGATCGGCTTTGTAGGCGCGGACTGCAGCTTCCACCTGCTGCTTGAACTCCGCATCCATGTAGGGCAGCGCGAGCACGGCCATCCAGCCATTCTGCCCGAAACGCGTCTGCGTCGCGCCGTTTACCTCGAAGCTCTGCTGCATCTCGGGAAGCATTTCCACGAGATGCTTTTTGTAGTCCTCTCCGCCATTAGTGGCAATCAGCAATTCAACAGTGGCCTTCCATTCTTCTTCGCGCACGACCTCCTGGTTCCAGCTCGCCGGAAAGCCCCAGTTCGGCGGATACTCGGTCACTGTCGGATGCGCGTGCTCGTCGTGCCACAACTTGACTGAGGTATCGAGGCATTCCTTAGCAAGCGCGTCGTCCCAGCCTTTGAGCGTCTGCGACGCCGCAGCCAGCGCGGAGGCCGCTCCCCATTCGAGCCTCGCCTCCTTTGTGGTGAAGGCCCAGCGATCGTCGGGAACGCCGGAATAATCGCCCTTCACCTCAAGTGGACCGAGGCTCGGATTGTAAATGCGCCCATCGGTCTTCGAAGCCGCATCGCCCAGGTGTGTGTACTCGCGCAGTGTCGGCTCCATGATCTCCGGGAACGGGTGGCCAACAGCCTTGATCTGCGCCAGCACGCCCAAGGCTCCGTGCTTCACCTGTTCCACCGCGTCGGGAACTCCGTCGGGCCGGTGCATCTCCACGGTGCGCGCTGTCTCGTCCACTGAAAGCTCATCCCACTTCAGGTTGAACTCCTTGTAAGCGAGCGCCAGGTTTTCGATGACCGCATACTGGCTTTCGGCGCGGATGTCGTAGTCGCCCGCATCGTACCACGCGCCCACGTTCAGTTCCGGAATGTGCTCGCCGGGCTTGAACGGCGAATCCGTCTTCGGCCCCATCCATGCGCCGTCAAAATGCAGCGTGTTTGGCGGTGCCTGGCGCGCGTCGTCAAGATGCGATTTGCCGTGCCACAACCGGTACCCTTCACGCACCGAAACGTGGTCCATCTCCACCGCAAGATATCCATCGAGTGACGACTGCCACGCCTTGCTGTACACATCGTTCGCAATCGGGAAGAACGGCGTGCGCGCGCCCGCATACTCAATCGCGTAGAGCCCCGGTTCCTTCACTGCGGAGAAATCGAACTTCGCGTACGTGTAGCGCAGCCATGGAGTCGGCTCCGAAACCGGCCCCTCGAAGACTTGGCTATACGACCCGTCGTCGGACAGGCGCAACAGCTTCGCCGTTTTGGGCGCGTCGAACTTCGGATCGAGTTCGATCACCGCAACCTTGGAGAAGTCGGGCGCATAGCCCACCTGGCTGTGCGCGATCACCGGCGGTCGCGTCCAGTTGGGAATCACGCTCGGCCGAATGTGCCACACCACTGCGTCCCCGGTCTTGCCAGCGGGAATCAGCGTGCGCAGCACAAACCAGCCGTTCTGCGCTCGATTGCGCCCGTCAAAAAGCGAAATCGGCCCGGTCTCCGATGTGATCCCGACCGAATGCAGCCGGTCTTCGGGCGCCAGCAAAATGCTGTTCCCGCTCACGATCGGAAGCGGCTGCATATAGCCCTTCTCCTGGTCCCATTGCTCCTGGTAAGGCAGCTTCCTGGGATCGTCGGGCGAGCGCGGAACATGGTGCATCTGCTCCTGCGGGCTGCGCGGGAATACCCCAAAGTTGCGGCCATCGACTGCATAACTCTTATCCATATATAAGGAGGGCAAAAATTCCAGATTGAACCCCGCGCGCCCGGCAAGCTTCGCGGGCAAGGGCTTCGCAAGATTCACGCTCACGCGAATGCCGCCCGGCTCGGCCGCCACTTCCAGACGATAGTCGAATTCGTACGTCGGGAACGAGAGATCCGCGCTCAGTACCCCATGCTCCTTGTCGGCGTGCCGTCCCTTCAGCTTGGCAACAAGGTCCCACTGCTCGGGCGTAGGCATCAGGCGCACATCGCCATCGGTCGCGATACGCTCGCCGTGAAGGATCATCTGCAGAGCTGCATTCTTCTCATCGACGAACACCGGATGGAAGGTGTTGTCGTAGAGCATCACGTCGAAGCCCTGCGTGCTCAGATAATCGTCATCGACCACCTGCATCTGGAAATTCGCGCTTTGTGCGGAGACAGAAGCAACCAGGAAGAGGACAAAAAAGACGGAACACGAAACACGCGCAGTGAATAAATTAGGCATGAATAGTTGAGCCTCGCCGGCTCCTCAGAATATCGAAGAGCGACGATGTGGCGCAATAAGCGAAACTGCTCTTGCTTGTCGACGCGCACGCTCTCAACGAATCGTGAAGCAACGTCTGCCGAAGTAACGACGAGACCAGGTCCCAGGCTGGTGCGGAGCCCGCCCAATACGCGGGTTCAGAGACTTACATCGGCAAATCGCGGTTGGGGATTATTGAGTATTATTCAGGACAAGCCAATTAGAATCATCTACTTAATGACAATGAAGATTTTTCTTGAACTACGATTGCAAATTGCGATAGTATATTGCAGATCGCAATAACAGCCAGACAGCCTTCGCGATCTCAAGAGAACTGACAAATGAAGCTCGGCGAAAAACTCCGGTACCTGCGCGAAGTCGAGGGCAGCCTGCGCAGGCTCGATCGCGCCATGAGCCAGCAGGAACTGGTCCGCGCCATCGCGCGCGAGACGGGATCGAAATTGAGCCAGAGCTATCTCTCGCAGATCGAAAGCGGAGCCCGGCCGCACCTGACCAACACCACTCGCCAGCTTCTGGCCGCATTCTTCAAAGTTCATCCGGGATATCTTGTGGACGATCCCGAGGGCTACTCGCCCGAGTTGCAGAGCGATTTGCGCCACATGGAAGACAAGCTCGATCTCTGGCTCGTGGCTGGAGCCGAGCAATTCCGTCGCGATCCTGAGCTTAAGAAGGCGCTGCTTGCGATCGCGCGCCAGGATCACACGCGGGACTGCCTGCTGCTGCTCGAAGCGATTATCGATACGCCCGGACTGACGCCGCGGCTGGCAGAGGTGCTCCTAAAGCACGAGCAGAAACATGAAGCACGGACGCAGCAGTCTGAGCAGACGGAAAAGCAAAGCAACGCAGATCGCACCTACAAGCAGAGCGCGAGAACCGCCCAGCCGAAGCAAAGAGCCGGAAGCCGCGCGGACCGTAAAGCGTAGGAGAAAACAACGGCGCAGAAAGAGAGGGCGCAACCATGACTTGGGAAAGCTTCTATCTGGTGTGTTTTGTGGTAGGGCTGGCGCTGAGCGCGATTTCGCTGCTTGGCGGCATGGGCCATTTCGGCGCGCATGTGCATTTGCCGCATGCACCACATTTGCCGCACGCCGCCCACCTGCCGCATACGGGAGCGGTAAAACTTGGCTCTGCGCACGGCGGCGCTACCGTAC
>JBAWFY010000118.1:0-1522 GCA_049592335.1 Occallatibacter sp. | reverse complement strand
GCCAGCAACGCGCCCGTGCCGATCACCAACGCGTCCATCGATACTGCAAACGGAATTCAAGGCTCCGTAACGCTGTCACTGGCGCAGTTCCAGCAGGTATATAGCGCCTTGTTTGTGGATCCGAGCGTGCTGCTATCGGGGCAGGTGAATGTGACAGTGAATCAAACTACGGAACAGGTTCCATTCTCCGCGCGAGCATCCGATTTTGCCGGTACAATCCTCGACACCACAGCCTTCAACGCCGGCCCGGACGAGGTGACCGTGGTGGCGACGAACGGAATCGAAAGCCCGATTCAAGTAGCAGCATTGGGGGCGACACTACTCAACGGCAATACCCAGATCTCGGCCACGTTGCTCGGTACGTATCCGATTCTGCCAGTGAACTTGAAACCCGTTCCGCCCGGCGCGAGTTCTACGGCCGCCGATACGGGCTCCGGCAGCGCCCCTGCGCCGCAAGAGTCTACGGTGAGCAAGGTGCTCGGTTTCGCATCAGGGTTGGCGGGCACGCTGTTCAAGAGCAATACCGCGGTATCGGACAGTCTGGAAGCCGCTACAAGCGTTGGCGCCGGCAGCGTGGTGCAGGGGTCGTCTGTGACCATGGTGCTGAAGCTCGCGGCGGGGCAGTCGTTCGATCCTCAGTCGGATAGTATTCAACTGGATACTAGTCAAGCCGTTGTGAATCCGGATAGTCAAGCCATCTGGCGCGCTATTGTTCAGAACCAGGTCGTAGCTCCGGTTCAGAAGCAAATTACGATCGAGTTACCTGCCGAGGTGTTTGCATCTCAGAGTAACTCGGCTACGAGCACGACTTCATCCACCGCAACAGACAGCAGCTCCCCGTCGGGGACTGACGCTGCCACTACGAGCACCAGTACGACTTCAGGCTCCGGAAGCGCTACCTTGTTGGCGGTGCAAGTGGTCTTTCAGAATGGACAAACAGCGACGTTTCAACCATCAATGACCGCAACGGGCGGCATCTACTCCCAAACCATTGGTCTAAGCGTCGATATCGAGAATTACATTCTCGGGCAGGGCGACAGTTCCAACTACACTTATCGCGTGGATTTGATCACAGCCAATGGCACACAACAAGGCAGTTGGACGACAAATAACGTGGATGACCTGTTTGTAACTCTAAGTTGAGCACATGATGGCCGATCTTACTGCATATCCCGACTTCTCCAGCACCATGGGCTCCCCAACGGAGATCATCATCGCGCCATTTGGAGGCGAGAGCTATAGCGTGCTCCCGCAAGATCTGCAGCTTGCGACAAACGCAGATGGAAGCCCGAAACTTGAGCTCGATCTCGTCGAGAATATGGGAGACTTAAGCGCCAGCGGCCAGTATGCAGAGCTCGATTTTTCCATTGCCGGGAATTATCCCCTGGACGCGGCTTTGAGTCTGGCGCGAACCAATTCGCCTGCGGCCACCGTGAAACCAATCGCAATAGACGGCGGATTCGGCCGATTGTATGCGACAGCTTCAGCAGACACGATTCCATTGCCCGCCGACATGTTGACC
>JBAWFY010000117.1:0-5387 GCA_049592335.1 Occallatibacter sp. | reverse complement strand
ACGTGGAGCCGCTCGAAACCATCGAGCAGAACAACGAGCTGGTGCGGCTGATCGAGGAGGAGCAGGAGGAGATTCACCGCATCTTTGTGGCGCTCACGCGGCAGGTCGCCGGCTACGCGCACAGCCTGGTCGAAGGCGCGCGTGTGCTGGCGCTCGTTGACAGCCTGCTCGCTCGGGCGAGGTTCGCACGTGCATATGATGCGGTATCGCCGAGCTTCGGGCCGGAGCAGCTGCTGCTCAAAGACGCTCGTCATCCGCTGCTGGAGAAGCGGCTGCGCGCGACCGGCGGACAGGTTGTTCCGCTGAACCTGGAATTGACGGCGGATGAACGGCAACTGATTATCAGCGGCCCGAACACCGGCGGTAAAACGGTAGCTCTCAAGACCACGGCGCTGCTGGCGATGATGGCGCAGGCAGGAATTCCGGTTCCTGCTACGTCTGCGAGCTTTCCCGTGTTCACGGCGTTTCTGGCTGACATTGGCGATGCGCAGTCGATTGAGGCGGCGCTCTCGACATTCTCCGCACACATCACAAACCTCGACCGGCTTTCGCGGCTGGCCGATGAGCGTTCGCTGGTTTTGCTCGATGAGCTGGGCTCGGCCACCGATCCCGAAGAGGGCGCGGCGCTGGCCGTTGCCGTTGCTGCGCATTTCCTCGCGCGGCGTTCATGGGCGCTGATCTCGACGCATCACACTTCGCTCAAGGTGTATGCGGCGAATACGGCTGGCGTGCGCAACGCGGCTGCAGGCGTAGACGAGAAGACGCTGGTTCCCAATTACCACTTTCATCTCGGCGTGCCGGGAGCTTCGGCGGGCATTCAGACGGCGGAGCGGCTGGGGCTGAATGCGGCGATCATTGCCGCGGCGCGCGAGCGGCTGGGTTCGCAGCAGGCCGACATTGCGCGGTTTCTCGACAAACTCCATGCCGAACTCGCAGAGCTTGAAGTTGAGCGCAAAGCTGCACGCGAGAAGGAGTACGCGCTGAATGTGGAGCGGAAGAGACTGGAGCGGTCGGGCCAGCAGGAAATAAACCAAAAGGTAAAAGGGCTGGAAGCCCAGCTGGCTTCGCTGATGAAGGAGTTCGAATTCCAGATGCGCGAGAACGTGCGCGTGATCGAGGATCGCGCGGCACAACAGAAATTATCCAAAGAAGCGGAGCGGCGCATGACGCGGCTGCGGCGCGAGTTCCAGGAGAGTTTTAATCAAACCGTGGTCGCGCATCGTACGGGCGCGGACCAGGGCGACGCCAATGCGCAGCCTCATGTTCTAAAGCACATCGCTGCGGGCGACCGCGTGCTCATCAAGTCGATGGGCAAGGTCGGCGTCGTGCAGCGCGAAGTGGAGAAGGATCTGTTCGAAGTTGCGCTGGGCCCGATCAAGATGCGCGTCAAGCGCGACGAGTGCTCCGCACCTCCTGCTCTTGGAGGAGATCCCGGACAAACCAAAATCGATCCGTTAGCTGCGGCGCGGCGGCAGAAGGGCGTCCACATCTCGGTCATCAGCGAGAACACTGACGCTATGCGCACGGAGATCAATTTGATCGGGCGCACGGTGGATGAGGCGACGGACGAGCTGGAGAAATATCTCGACCGCGCGTTTCTTGCTGGGCTGCCCAAGGTACGCGTGATTCACGGGCACGGAGCGGGGATTTTGCGGCGTGGCGTGCGTGAGTTCCTGAAGAGCCATCCGCACGTGGCGGGGATCGAAGAGGCTCCGCAGAATGAGGGCGGGCAGGGGGCGACGCTGGTGGAGCTGCGGCAGTAGCTCGCGAGATCACCAACCCTCTCAGATGTGAAGTCTCGCGCAGGCGGCGATGAAGGCTGTTGTCACCGAATGCCACGGACCCCAAAAATAGAGGAACGCGGCGAGGACCTCGGATGCGAGCAGGGCCGCCGCGCCGATGACGAAGGAGCGCATCAAACGGCCGCGCCGCCAATCCCATGCTGCCATCAAGCCCACCAGCAGCACATTCCCGTAGAACAAGTGGCAGAACCAAACGGCCGGTGAAGGCGCGTGCATGGGGAGGAGCCAGATGCTGAAACGCGCAAAGCCTGGATCGGCAAGCGCGACGGTGGACAGGATCATCATTCTGCGGTGCGCGGCAGGATTTTTGCGCAGCATCACGCCCCACGCCAGCAGTGCGAGAAAGCCGGTGATGTCGACCAGATTCACCGCGAGAAACGGCGGTCCGAGAGGGCCGTAGGGCCTTACGACCTCGGAGGCAATCGCCGCCCACGGTCCGAGCACGGCCATGATGCTGGCCCAGAAGATCGCGAACCAGCCGAATTTGCGGTGCCAGGCGACGCGATCGCCCAGAACCATGAGCACCTGCGCGGTGAGCACAAACATCCACACCGTGAAGACGAAGGCATGCACCCAGATGACTTTGGGCGGTGGCGGCACCTGCTGGACGAAGCCGGGAAAGTCGACGCCGAAGCCGGCGATCATGGCGATCCAGAGAATGCCGAGCCAGACGGCGGAAGGAATGCGATCGTCGCGCGCGCTCCAATCGCCACGAACGTGCAACACATTTCTGCCGGTCTGCACTGCGGTTGCAGTTGCCAAGGAAACCTCCGAAGGGATGATGGCAGAGTGACAGATGGGCGCGGGCGCGGTCAATGGAATTCCGCGGGAGTGGGCAGATGCGGCTCCAGGTCAGGGAAGCATGCGTTGTAGGCACCCGCCAGTTGACAGATAGCTACGATGTAGCTACAATTTTAATTGGAGCGTATATTGCTCCACGCAGTACCCTGTTTCGCAAGCCATTAACTCCCAAGGGATAGGCTCCTTGGGTTCTCAGGAGTGAACGCGTTCATTGCCTGGGTGGAAGCGCAGAGACGCGAATAACTGCAAATCGGTGCCTGGGACGGAGCGCCGAGACGCGATAACTACGAATCTGCGCATCAGCAATGGGAGACAGGAAATGTCTAAGCCTGAATTTGATTGGGACGAAGGGAATATTGGGCACTTTGCACATCGTCAGATCTCGCCGGAAGAGATCGAACAAGTAATCCTTAACCGCCCGGTCGATCTTGAGTTTGATATTCGAAACGGCGAAGATCGGACGGTCCAGATTGGGGAAACGGACGAGGGAAAGATTCTGATTGTAGTTTCGACGATGCGAGGCAAGAAGATTCGTGTCGTCACTGCCTGGCCTGCCAAGGAGAGAGTACGGCGATATTTCTCAACTCAGAAGAGGAATGGCAATGTTGGAAAAATTGAAGAGCAAGACCTTCGCGAATGAGGCGGAAGAAGCCGCGTGGTGGGAGTCGAACGAGGATGCGCTTGCCGACGAGTTTGAAAAAGCGACGGCTGAAGGGCGCGTTGGTATCGGCACGGTTGCAAAAAAGGCGGCCCTGCCAACGACCACCATTCGCCTCGATCCCGGCGATATCGCCAAAGCACGTGCGCTGGCCGCCGAGCGCGGACTGCGCTATCAGACTTATTTAAAGATGATTATTCACGAAGCGTTACGCGCCGCAGAAACTGGGCGGAATTCGAAAACGTCTAGAGGCGCATGATTCTTTTGCTCGCGAAAAGGCTCCGTCTTTGCGGAGCCTTTTCCCTTGGCTAAGGGTTAGGTTTCTGGCGCGAAGCGCGGCTGCCGCACCGCAGGTGCTAGGCCATGGCTTCGCGGCCCATGGGTTCGAAGACCAAGTTGTTGGAGTTGCGGTCTACGTCGATTCTTACGTGAGCGCCGTGCAGGACTTCGCCATCGAGAATCTTGATGGCGAGCGGGTCCTGGACCATGCGCTGCAAAGCGCGCTTGAGTGGACGCGCACCGTAGGCCATATCTGAACCGGAGGCCAGGATCAACTGCCGCGCGGGTTCCGTCAGCTCGATGGAGATGGCGCGATCTTCAAGGAGCTTGCGCACTTCGTTCAGGCGCAGGTCGAGAATCTGGCTCAACTGCGCGTTGCCGAGGGGACGATAGATGACGATGTCGTCGACACGGTTGAGGAACTCGGGGCGGAAGTGCTCGCGCAGTGTGCGCATCACGCTTTCCCGCGCCATGTCGAAATCGTGTTCCGTCTTGAGCGCTTCGCCGGCGAGCATGGCTGCGCCAAGGTTCGAGGTCATGATGAGGACCGTGTTCTTAAAATCCACAGTCCGGCCCTTGGCGTCGGTCAGACGGCCGTCGTCCATGACCTGCAGGAGCACGTTGAAGACGTCAGGGTGCGCCTTTTCAATTTCGTCGAAGAGGATGACGGCGTAGGGGCGGCGATGGATGGCCTCGGTGAGTTGGCCGCCTTCGTCGTAACCAACGTAGCCCGGAGGCGCGCCGATGAGACGAGCCACGGCGTGCTTTTCCATATACTCGCTCATGTCGATGCGCACCATGGCTTGCTCGTCGTCAAAGAGGAACTCGGCGAGCGCGCGCGCGGTTTCGGTTTTGCCGACGCCTGTGGGCCCAAGAAAAATAAAACTGCCGATGGGGCGCTTGGGATCGCTGAGGCCGGCGCGGGAACGGCGAATGGCGTTGGCTACGACGCTGAGCGCGGCATCCTGGCCGACGACGCGCTCGCGGAGACGCTCTTCCATCTTGACGAGCTTCTTGACCTCGCCCTCTAACATTCGAGAAACAGGAATGCCGGTCCACTTGGAGACGATTTTGGCGATGTCTTCCTCGTCGACCTCTTCTTTCAACATGCGCGGGGCTCCGCCTGCGCCGTCTTTGCCGGCGGTTCCGTCCTGGACGGCGTTCAGTTTTTTGAGTTCGGCTTCAAGCTTGGGCAGCTCGCCGTACTGGATTTGCGCGGCGCGGTCGAGCTGGCCTTTGCGGGTTTGCTCTTCGGCTTCGAAGCGCAGAGCTTCAATTTTCTTTTTCAGATCGCCGATGCGGTTGATGGCTTCGCGTTCAGTTGTCCAGCGTGCGCGCAGAGAAGTGATCTGCTCGCGAAGATTTCCGATTTCGTGCTCAACGGCTTTGAGCCGCTCTTTGCTATTCGAGTCGGTTTCGCGCTTGAGGGCGGCGCGCTCGATTTCGAGCGAGGTGGCCTGGCGCTCGAGCTGGTCAATTTCCGTAGGTACACTACCGATCTGGATGGCCAGCGACGCGGCGGCTTCGTCGACGAGATCGATGGCCTTGTCGGGCAGGAAGCGGTCGGAGATGTAGCGGTGTGAGAGCGTGGCCGCGGCGACGATGGCGGAGTCCTTGATGCGGACCTTGTGGTGGGACTCGTAGCGCTCGCGCAGGCCGCGCAGGATGTTGATGGTGTCCTCGACGTTGGGCTCGCCCACGTAGACGATCTGGAAGCGGCGCTCCAGCGCGGCGTCCTTCTCGAAGTACTTCTTGTACTCCTTCCAGGTGGTGGCCGCGATGGTGCGCAGCTCGCCGCGGGCGAGCGCGGGCTTGAGCAGGTTGGCCGCGTCGCCGCCGCCCTGCTG
>JBAWFY010000116.1:0-5538 GCA_049592335.1 Occallatibacter sp. | reverse complement strand
AGCACAAGGATCGTCATCGTGTCGAGCAAGCACTGCGACAGCCGCACCACAGCGTAGCGATGCCCGAAAACTCGGTACAAACCCGCCCAGTACACCGACGTCGCAGGAGCGCGATAGGCAGTCAGGTGCTCGGTGAGCCGACCGTCAGGCCCAACCACGTCTGGGCTCACGCCGCTGAATCCGCGGCCTTGTGCCAGGT
Source organism: Occallatibacter sp. (assembly GCA_049592335.1). Classification (GTDB taxonomy): domain Bacteria; phylum Acidobacteriota; class Terriglobia; order Terriglobales; family Acidobacteriaceae; genus Telmatobacter. The sequence continues at coordinate 5,339 of JBAWFY010000116.1, read as the reverse complement.
TCCACGCGTACTCGTCGTACTCGCTGGCATCGGAGCCAGGGGCCGGCGCCTTGGCCCATCCCGCATGGCTCGTAACCGCCACACGCGCGGAAAGTCCAATCATCGCTAGAACCAGCAGTAGAAGCAGAGAGCGCATTCCCGGCGTTCCCGAGTTGCCGTTGCCGTTCCACCCGCTTCGATCGAGAAGATTCACTCTCGCCCTCACTCAACTCCCTAATCCCCGGTCCTCAGTCCCTGCCTTATTCTTTCCCCGCATCCGTGCTCGTGATGAAGGCCGCCACGCGATCGTGCAACTGCTTCACGCAATCCTCGCGCACATAGACCATGTGCCCGGATTCGTACCAGTCGAACTCCATATTCTTTGCCAGCGACTGCGGAATCGGCAGGTGCTTATCTTCATATTGCGCGGCGAAGAACGGCGTGGCCAGATCGTAGTAGCCGCCATTCACCATCACTTTTAGCCGCGGATTGGTCTTCATCGCCTCGGCGAGGTCCGGAGCCACGTTCACGCTCGTGGGGTTGTTGTTGTGCTTGAAGTCCCAACGCATATCCAGATCGATCTCCGGAAGGTACGTCATCCCCTCGCCGTACTTCAGAGTGCGCCGCACGTAATCGTTGAAGAGTGAAACGTAGGCCGATGAAATCGCCGAGCTCTGCGGATCGTACTCCGCGTTTTCGCTCAAGGGGTCCAGGTGCGGCCCCGAGAAGCGCGTATCGAGCCGCCCCGTCGTCATATCCGAATCGTCCTGCAGCGTCTTCTCAAACTCGGGGCCGCTCACGCGCAGATTCGCCTTCAGCACATAGGCCGCCGGCAATCCCGTGTACTCGTGCAGCTTCTCGGCCACCTGCTGTTTCTCATCGGCGCCCAGGTCGGTGCCCAAAGCCAGCGCATGCGCATAAGGCCCCATGGCAAACTGTTCCACTTCGCTCAAAAACGGCTCCAGCGCGGCGGGTTGCGTAGGCAGCTTCTTGTGATACCACGCCGTGGCCGCGTAAGTCGGCAGTCCGAGCACGTAGGGCAGATCGACGCCCGGATTCGCGCTCGGGCCGTCGATATCGGTCGTGAAGTTGAAGATCTGCGAGAGCAGGATCACTCCGTTCAGATCGGTGTCGTATTTATTCTCGAGCAGATCGGCCAGCACGGCCGAGCGCGTCGTCCCGTAGCTCTCGCCAAAGATGAATTTAGGCGAGTTCCAGCGTGCATACTTGGTATCGAAGCGCTCAATAAACCGCGCAAACGCCGCGGCATCGCCGTCGATTCCCCAGAAAGCCTTCTCGCCTTCTTTGCCGATTAACTGGCCGAATCCGGTTCCCGGCATATCGACGAACACCAGGTCGCTGACGTCGAGCAGGGAGTTGGGATTGTCCACCATCGTGTAGGGCGCCGCCGGCAGGTGCGTGTCGCTGGCCGTCACCACGTGCTTCGGCCCCAGCGAGCCCATGTGCAGCCAGACCGTCGAGCTGCCCGGGCCGCCGTTAAAGAAGAACGTGATGGGCCGGTCCTCGGCCTTCGCTCCGGTCTTGAAGTACGCCACGTAAAACATCCGCGCGACCGGCGGCGCATCTTTCGCCTTGTCCGGCGCTTCAAGCGCCAGTTGACTCCCTGGCTGCGGCTTTCCATCCGCTCCGAGCTGCGCGTCCTGTTCGTCCGTCGAGCCCACCGTAATGGTTCCAGCGATTGCAGTGTAGGCGATGTGCTGGCCACCCGCGTCGATTGCGCCCTGCGTGATCGAGTCGGGTGGCGGCGCGGCTTCGGCGGGCTTGTCGGATTTCGTGGACGCCTTATCGTCCTCCGCGTGTGCTGAAACAAGAAAGAGAAGCGAAGCCGCTGCCACCAACGCGGCAATTCGTCCGTTCAAGATGTTCATGATTCACTCTCCGGGGAGGAAACGCGCGATAGATCAGTATAAAGCGGACCCAATCGAGATGATTCCCGCATGCAGCAGGCTTTTGGGTTCACAGCAATCTGACGACTACAGCTCGAACTGCCGCAGCCAAGGCGCCATCAGCGCCGCAACCTTGCGTGGCTGCTCGTATGCGGCAAAATGCCCCGCGCCAGCCAGCACATGGAGTTCGCATCCGCCGGGCGCCGCGCGAAACGCCTCCATCTCCGCTGCGGTGACGGCAGAATCCTCGCCCCCTGCAATCGCCAGCACCGGCACGCGGATCGTAGCAACCGTCGGCATCGAATCCGGCCGCGCAGCCAGTCCCGCCTGCACGGCAACTTCTGCCTCGGGCGTCAGCGTCATGCGCGCGCGAACCTCGGCTGCGATCTCCGGGCGCTCGCGGCGCGAGGTTTCCCCGGTGAGCGTCTGCGCCATGCCGTCGAAGAGCGCGGTCACGCCTTCAGTCCGCGCCCGCTTGATGATCTCGGCGCGCCGCGCAAGGTTTTGGGGTCCATCGGGTTGCGGTTTGGAACAGATGAAGACCAGCCCCGTCATGCGCTCCGGCGCCCTGCGCCACAATTCCAGCAGAATGTATCCGCCAATCGAGCAGCCGGCAAACACGGCCTTCCGCAGCGCCAGCTGATCCATCATGCCGAGCACATCGGTGGCCAGTTGCTCCATCGTGAGCACCGGCGCGTCGGGAACCAGGCTGAAAGCGCCGACCGGCAGCCCTTCACCCAGTTCCGAGACTCCGTGGCCGCGCAGGTCGGGGACGACGGAGCGAATGCCGGCAAGCTCCTTTGTAAGAGGACGCCAGTAATCGCGGTCGAGAGGCGTGGGATGCAAAAACACCACCGCCGGGCCGGTGCCCGCGTCGGTAAACCCAAGCCCCGAGCCGTCCAAAACCGAAACTCCATTCATATGGTTGGAGGATACATTCCCGGCACGGGTGGTGTCTCCTCGGGAATGCCGACCCAGAGAGCAAAATACGCCACGCCCACCAGGCCGCTCGAAAAGATAAGTCCGAGCACCGCAATAATCCGCACCACGGTCACGTCCCATCCGTTGGCTTGCGCAAAAGCCATGCAGACCCCGCCGATCTGCCGGCCAAACCGCGGGCGAATCATCGGCCGCCCGCACATCGGCTGCGCTGCCGTGATCGCCGCACCGCAATTCGAGCAGAAACGCGCGCTCGCAGGAAGTCCAGTTCCGCAGCGCTGACAGAAGATGGTCATAACCGGTCCTCCCAGGAAGATCTCCAACTGCCTAAAGGATACGTGCCTTCTCGCGCCCCGGTTCCTTCGGATTTCATCCAGTAAACCGCGGATCCTAGAGCGGGATCGACATGCGCCCGCTAACGTGCCGACTTGCTAACTCGCTAACTCGCCGCTTCTCTCAATTCCCCCGATAAGCCGCCCGCAAATATTTCCTCGCCTCGCCAGCCCTCGATGTCTCCGGTCCCGCATCGATCGCTTCCCGGTAATCGCGCACCGCCGCCTGCCGCTCTCCCAGAACATCGTGGCACTCGCCGGCATCGAGCAACGAACGAATCTTCAGTTCCGACCCCACACCCTCTGTTCCCGCCGCCTGCTCAAACGCCTGCGCCGCCTCATCGTAATGGCGCTGGCCGCGCAGCGCGTCGCCGTATCCAAAGTAGGCCAGTTCCAGTTTCGACGAAGCAAAGTATCCCGGCCTGGCCGCATCGGCCAGCACCTGCCGGTAAGCCTCCACGGCCACCATTCCCTCGCCCGCATCTCTTCTCAAATTGGCTTCCTCAAGGCAGAACAGAAAATCGTGGGGATATTCGCGCTTCAACTGCTGTACCACTTCGATCGCCTCCTGATACTTTGCTTCGCGCCGCAAAAAGAGCGCAATCACGGTGCGCGATTCAACGCTGGTGATCACGCCATGTTTGCCGGCATCTTCCAGCATCCCCAGGCCGGTGGATTTCGATCCGGTAATTCCGGCAAACCCGATCATCAGCTTGAACGGCCACGGCAGCGCCCCCACCACGTACTGGTAGACGCCCACAATCATCTTCGCGTCCTCGTAATCGGGATCGATCTCGAGAGCGCGCGCAGCGTCGTCCTTGGCTTTAGTCGCCAGACGAAATCCGGCGCCGAACCCGCGCTCCACCATGGCCACGTAAGCGCAGCGCAAACTGCGCACCCAGGCGCGCGCAAACAGCGCATCCACGTCGTTGGGATTCTTGGTGAGCCGCCAGTCGGCCTCGCGCACCGCCTCATCCGAAAGCGAAAAGATCTGGTCGCGCTTCGCCGGGTCCTCATTGGTAGCGTGGTGGCCGGTCAGGAATCCGTCGTTGGCATAAAAAGTTGTATCGAGAAGATCCTGCCTGTACAGCTCCTGAAAGATCAGCGCATTCACCAGATATGCCGTGGCCTGCGGATCGCCCGGATGCGCCGCGTGAAACCGTTCGAAGTCCGCAACCGCCGCCGGATAATCCAGGTTGTAAAAACGCTCATAAGCCGCGCGCACCTGCGGGTCGTAGTTCATCGGGTTGGTATGTACCGTCGCCCTTGCGGCTCCAGAAGATGAAACGACCCCAGCGATCATGATCGCGCAAATCCGCAGCGCACGCTTGCCCACCTTCACTTCGCTTCCCTCACTCCTATGGTAAGCCGCGATCTCTGATGAATACGCCGCCTGCATTGCCGACCGCGATTTCTAAACGACCGTATCCGATTTATGGCGACAGCACAGTTGCACAGTTTCTGTGCCGCGGAGCGATTTTGGCTGCAGGCGATTGCAGGGCATCGACTTGCGAGCAGCACAGTTGCACAGTCGAAAAACGGGGAACAGTGAACAGTGATCGGTGTCAGTGGTCAGTGATCAGTTCCCCGGCCCGGAACCGTTCGCTGTAATCCAAGCCGCTTATTTCAATTGTGCGCCAGATGGGCTAATTGCCGGCAAAACCGGGAGCACGGGAGTCCATTGCGGCGGAGTGTCAGAAATCAGTAGTTTAGGAAATTTGAACTGAGATTTTTGGACGAGTGGGGCTTGACGACCTGCATTCCCCAGGGAGTGCCCGGAGAATTTTGCTGGCCGTTTTCCGAATCAGGGAGTCGTCTCGTTGCAGGGATCAACCGCAAGAGTTAAGTCATTCCCCGGTTCTTACAAACTGAGGGGCCGGACGCCGTCATTGTTAGTTGTACGATCCACGGAACCGGACCCACCGGCGCCGCTACTAGCCGAGCCGCATGTTCGCAATCTCAGAAGTGCGGTGCGCGGCCCGCTCCAGGTTGTGCGCCATCTCTTGCGTCGCCAGGTGCTGCTCCTCTGCCGCTGCGGCCATCTGATGCGAAAGCCCCGAGAAATCCTCGGTCTGTGCGGCAATGCTGTCGATGGCTCTGATCGCTGTTGAAACATCCGCGCCGATCGCCGTGACTTTGGCCTGAATCTCCGAGGTCGCCGCGGCGGTCTGCTCGGCAAGCT
>JBAWFY010000115.1:0-4875 GCA_049592335.1 Occallatibacter sp. | reverse complement strand
GGGATGCGTGATCCAGCAGCCCTACGATGTGGAAGTGGGCGCGGGCACCATGTGTCCGGAGACGTTTTTGCGCGTGCAGGGGCCCAAGCCCTACCGGGTAGGCTACGCGCAGCCCTCGCGGCGGCCGGCCGACGGGCGCTACGGAGAGAATCCCAACCGGCTGTTCAAGCACACACAGTTCCAGCTGATCCTGAAGCCGCCACCGGTGAATGTGCAGGAGCTGTATCTCGAATCGCTCGAGGCCATGGGCATCGACCTGAAACACCACGACCTGAAGTTCGAAGAGGACAACTGGGAGTGGCCCGCGGGAGGCGCGTGGGGTGTGGGCTGGCAGGTGATGCTGGACGGCCTCGAGATTACACAGTTCACCTATTTCCAGCAGTGCGGCGGACTCGACCTCGATCCCATCTGCGCCGAGCTGACCTACGGCATGGAGCGCATCGCCGCGTTCTTGCAGGACGTGGACTCGATCTACGACATTGTGTGGGCGCGCGATCCTGAAACCGGCGCGGCGGTGACCTATGGCGAGGTGCGCTTGGCCGAGGAGCTTCAATTCTCGGTGTACAACTTTGAAATGGCTGAAGTGCCGCGGCTTTGGGAGCACTTCAACAGCTACGAGGCCGAGGCGCAGGCGCTGCTTGAAAAAGCCAACGCGCTGCTGGCCGACGAAAAGGCCGACGCGAAGGAAAAGAAACGCTTCCCGCTGCTCGCCACGTACGAACTGGCGCTGAAATGCTCGCACCTGTTTAATCTGCTGGATGCGCGCGGCGCGATCAGCGTGACCGAGCGCGTGGGCGTGATTGGAAGGATTCGTAATCTGGCCGTCGGCGTGGCCAAGGCGTGGGCGTTGCAGCAAGAAGCTGGCACAGCTGCTGTTTAGGAGTTGCGGTATGCCCCGGAAGACTGGAGCGGTATCGGGCTTGATGATGCTGTTCTTATTGTCCTTTACTTTACATGCGCAGGTGATTCGAGTCGGTCATTGCAAGGTCGATTTGGACGTTTGGCCACTGCCTGCTTGCGCGATCGAGACGAAGGACAATGAACTTTTCATCGTGAAGGACCTGATAGCGCCTTTGGGTGAAGGTCGATGGACGCAAGCCGGTGACAGTGAAGTTGCTTGGACGGCGCTGCCAAGTGGATTTGCTTACTTTGATCAGAGTGGGAAAATTGTAGTCGCGCACGTAGCGCCCTTTGACAATGGCCCGAGTCCGTTCCATGAAGGCCTGGTTCGCGTTGAGCAAAATAAGAAATGGGGACTTGCGGATGCGAATGGAAACTTTGCTTTGCCGTTGGAGTACGACGGGATTCTGGAGTTCGAAGATGGCCAATGGCTAGCTTGCAAAGGCTGCACCACCAAGACTACGGGCGAGTACCATTTTTTCTCCGGTGGTTCTTGGGTAGCTATCGATAAGTTTGGCAAAGTAAAGGGTCCAGCTAACGACCCGGCGCACAATTGAGCGGTGAGAGAACAAAGAATAAATGGCAGACTTTCTGATTGAAATTGGTCTCGAAGAGGTGCCCGCGCGGATGATTGCCGGGGCCGAGGTCGAACTGGGCAATCGCGTGGGCGAACTGCTCCAGCGCGAGCGGTTGCTTGCGCCTGAAGCCACAGTTGACGCGGCGATCACCACCTACTCTACGCCGCGACGGCTGGCCGTGTTGGTTTCTGGCGTGCTCGAAAAGCAGGTCGAAAACGAAGAAGTGCAGACGGGCCCGTCGTGGAAAGTGGCTTTCAAGGAAGGCGAGCCCACTCCTGCGGCGCAGGCCTTTGCCAAAAAGGCCGGCGTGGCCGTGGCCGAGCTCAAGAAAGTGACCACGCCCAAGGGCGAATACGTGGGCGCAACGGTGAGGCGTACGGGCCGCACCGCAAACGAGATTCTTGCGGCTGAGCTCCCGAAGGAAGTGTTCGCGATTTACTGGGCCAAGAATATGTACTGGCGCGCGGGAAAGCCGGAAAGGTTTGTGCGGCCGGTGCGCTGGGTTGTGGCGCTGATGGATTCGAGTGTTGTGCCGCTGGAGATCGCCGGCATTGCGGCGGGCAGCGAAAGCCGCGGACATCGCGTTTTAAACGGAGGTGCTCCGGTCGCAATCAAAGCGGCAAGCGCGTACAAAGAAGTACTGCGTTCTGCCAAGGTGGTTGTCGATGTTGCCGAACGCAGACAGACCATTCGCAAGGCGCTGGATGCGGCGACGCGCAAGGTGGAAGGCGTGCGCTGGCGCGAAGATGAGGCGCTGGTCGATACCGTTACGCACCTTACCGAGTGGCCCTCTGTAGTCCTTGGCGATTTTGAGCAGGAGTATTTGGCGCTGCCCGAGGAAGTTCTGGTGACTGTGATGCGCGACCACCAGAAGTACTTTGCCGTGGAAGACGCACAGGGTAAGCTGGCGCCGCATTTTCTGGCCGTGCTGAACACCGAGGCCGATGAAGAGGGCGCGGCGATCATCCGCCATGGCAATGCGCGCGTGCTGCGGGCGCGGTTCAAAGACGCGCGGTTCTTCTGGGAAGTGGACCAGAAGACGCCGCTCGCTGCGCGCGTCGAAAGCCTCAAGAGCGTGACCTTCCAGAAGGAACTCGGTAGCTACGCCTGGAAGACAGAACAGAATTTGGTTGTGGCGAAGGCGCTGGTAGCCGCGTTGAAGAGCACGGATGCGAAGTTCGATGAGGCTGCGCTTTACGAGACTGCGCTCATCCAGGCCGTGGAACTGGCCAAGACAGACCTTACGACCGAATTGGTGAAGGAGTTCACCGAACTGCAGGGCGTGATTGGCGGTCTCTACGCGCGGGCGCAGGGGCTGGACGAGGCGGTGGCGAAAGCCATTTACGACCAGTACACGCCGGCGTCGATGGAGGACACGATTCCGTCGACGGTTGAAGGGCAGTTGCTTGGGCTCGCCGATCGGATTCAGACCATTGTGGCGATGTTTGGGATCGGCAACGCGCCGACGGGATCGAAGGATCCATTTGCGCTGCGCCGCGCGGCGAATGCCATTGTGAAGATTCTGGCCGAATCGAAGTTGCCGCTGACGCTGAGCGATGTGTTGAATGCCGCTTGTGCGAAGGGAGATCAAACTTCCTCCGATTCTGGCGACGAAAACAAAGAAGCCGCGACGATGGAGCAGCAACCGCAGTCTATCGGCGATCTGCTGCGTGGAAACGGCACGGGCTCCCACTCTGGCAGCGATGCAGCCGCGGCTAAGAATGGGCACGCCGGAATACGCGCGCTGGTCGAAGGATTCCTGCGCGAGCGGCTGGAGTTTTATCTCAAGGACGTGCGCGGCTTTGCCTACGACGTGGTGAAGGCCGTGCTGGCCGTGGGCGCAGACGACGTGCGCGACACGATTGCGCGGGCTGAGGCGCTCGCGACGGCGCGCGGGTCAGAGGATTTCGTTGCCGTGTCTGCGGCTTTCAAGCGCATCAAGAACATCCTTCGCCAGGCCGAGGAGAAGGGCTATCAGCCGGCACAGCCGAAGCTGGGCGAGTCAGGGCTTGAGGCCATCGACCTGTGGCATAGGGCGAGGGAACTCGCGCCCGAAGTTGCCAAGCTGCGCGAGGAGCGGGCGTACGGCGAGGCGCTGGCGAAGATTGCCACGCTGCGGCCGACGGTGGACAAGTTCTTCGACAAGGTGATGGTGCTCGATCCCAATCCGGAGATTCGCGGCGCTCACCTGGGTTTGATCGACGAAGTGCTGCGCAGCTTCTCGACGATCGCCGACTTCAGTGAGATTGTGGTCTCGTAAACCTGTATCGCTTCTTCCGGCGGCCTATTTCAGCGCTGACTCGCTGATCTCCCGTCTAAACTAAAGACGATGGCCGACACACTCTATCTGAGCTTGTGGTATCCAAACCTGCGGCTGGAGGCGCTTGCCGGGAAGCTGACGGCGGTGCTGGGCGCATTTGCCGCGCACGGCGGCGAGGCCAAGGTGTATTCGGCGACGGTGTGGCCGGTGAACTGGGGCGAGGCTCCGGTGTTTCAAAGGGTGTATGGGCGGATGGGCGGCGGGCTGGAATCGAGTTTGGGCGCAGCGCCGCGGGAGGCCGTTGAAGAAGGGCTTGAGCTGCTGCACGACGATTACGCGTACGAGTTTCAGATCGGGTGGAACTTGTGGGAGTTGGAAGCGGGAAGAATAACTGCAGATCCTTCGACTCCGGCCGCTGAGGCGGCCTCCGCTCAGGATGACAATTCCAGATTCAATGCCTCACAGGATGTAAAGGCTATCGGCCGCTGGGTGCGTGGCTCGCGGTTGGTGAGGGTCACGGGTTATGGGCCGCTGTTCGACGACGGCGCTTATGAGCAGGATGGGCACATCCGCGTCGATTTTGGCTCGGACGCGCCGTTCCTCGAAGAGGATGCGGATCTGGACCGGGTAGGCGCGGGGCACGTGGAAGAAAATGTGCGGCAACTGGTGGAGCTTGCCGCGACGGTCGAGAAGGATTCGGGAGCGACGGCGCGGCTGCTCTGGAGCGAGTTGGGTGAAAGCCTTGCGCAGAGACTGGCGGAGCGGCTGGGAATCAGGAACTGAGCCGTGTACTTCACGATCGAGCGAATCCGGACGGTTGTGCTGGCAGCAGCGGTGCTGCTGCTGGCGGCGCTGGGGGCATTTCTTGCCGCAGCGAAATGGAGAAGCCGGCTTCACAGCATCGATCTGCCGCAGCGGCTGGCGCGGGAGATTGAGCAGGAATCGCAGAACTTCGATTACACGCACAACTTTGGCGCTCACTCGAAGTTCAGGATTCACGCCGCGAAGGCGATTCAACTGAAGAACGACCACATCGATCTGCGTGGGGTGGAGATCGAGCTTTACGGCCAGGATGGAAGCGAAGCCGACCGGATCAAGGGCGACGAGTTCGAATACAACCAGAAGAGCGGCGTGGCC
>JBAWFY010000114.1:0-3050 GCA_049592335.1 Occallatibacter sp. | reverse complement strand
CCCGCCACCCGGCTCGCAGCACGCGCCCGTGCTGCCGCTTCAGCCATCTCCTCAATCACTTCGATCAATTCCACCTTGCGTCGCGGAATCATGTTCTCAAAGTGGATGCCGAGCGTCCGATGTCCGTCGCTCCATCGCACCACGCCACTGAAACGGAACGCAAAGCCTTTCACTTTGAAGGAAATTTCTACGGCCCGGCCTGCCTTGGCGGCGAACGGCTCCGGGGTGCGAACGCGGCAGCCTTCAACGCTCAGGTCCGCGATCCGCGCCTTCACGGGCATGCCGTGATTCACAAGCAGCAGCAGACATTCTTCGTCGAGGGGATAACGTGGATGAGCGCGCCGTTCCTGACCCTGGTTCGCGAAACAGTCCCCGCTCGCCAAACACTCCCCATGCTCATTCCCGTCCATCGCATGCTCCGAAGCCGGATCACGCGCTCCTCAGGACGGCGCGGATCAGTGCCCGCTGGTGATCTGCCACGGTTGCGCGACCGTCGGCTCGGCGCCGTCCCGCCCCATCAACCGGTCATAGCGATAGACGTCGCTGGTTGTGCCCAGCGACTCGTTGTACAGGCTGATGGCGCCGGTCACCTGCTTCAGCTCCTCGCTGAATGCGTGAATGGCTTGCAATTGGCTGGCCGTCGCCGGCAGCTCATATTGGGAAGTCTTAATGAACTTCTGGTAGCCCCGATCCAGAAGCCGCGACACCTCGCCCCGCACCAGCACTCCGGGAGGGACGGCAAAAACAACCGCCGCGTCATCCTCTGTGTCCGCAGCTTCGGGCGCGGCTACCACAACGGCTCCCACGCCATGCTTCGTCACCAGCGCTCCGCTGGAGATGGTGTCATAGGGAGCCACATCGAAGCCGTGGCTGCGCACGAGGTCCAGCGTGCCATCGAAGGAAACTTGCCGGGAATCTCTTTTCATCGAACCGTCCGCGTATCGAAAAGCTCTGCTGTCACTGCGTTCTCTTCTTCCAATCTCGCACACCCGCCGCGCAGGCGCAATCTTGCCTCAAACGGCCTTTCGCGCCTGTGTCAGCACTGCGTTCCCCTAGGAAAATGGTAGAAACCGCTTTACATTGTGCGGTTTCGCTGCGCATAATCGCCTCACCCCTGAGAGCTGCGCTTCCCTTCCTCCCGCGGCAACGTTTCTCCGGGACATCAAGGAGGATCACAAGAATGAAAATCATCAGCCCTGTTTTTCTGGGACTGTCCCTCGCGGTTGCCGGCAGCACGCTCACCGCGGCGCAATCCACCTCAACGTCGAATTTGCCCAAGATACTCCAGATCACGGTGGAATATACCAAGCCCTACAAGGGCGGCGCCGCACACGACAAAACGGAGAGCGCATTTATTGCGGCAGAAACCCGTGCCAAGTATCCCGTCTACTACGTAGCCATGAACGCATTGTCCGGCAAGTCGCGGGCGCTTTTCATGGCCCGCTTCGATTCATTCGCGGAATGGGAGAAGGACAACAAGCTCGTCGACAGCAACCCCACTCTTGCGGCCGGTTTCGAGCGGGCCGGCCTGGCCGATGGCGAGCTGCTGGACGAAGTCGATCAGGAAGTCTTCACCTACGACGACGATCTCAGCTATCATCCGCACTCCGATGTCCAGAATCATCGCGTCTACCAGATTTCCATCTTCCACGTTCGTCCCGGCAAATCTCAGGAGTGGCGCGAAGTGGTGAAGATGGTCAAGGACGCCCATGACAAGGCGGGAACCAGCGCCCATTGGGGCATGTACGAGATTGCCTTCGGCGCGCCAGACGGTACCTTCATCGCGCTCACCGGCGATCCTTCCATGTCGGCCATCGACCTTGGCTACGCGGAAGACAAGAAGTTCAGGGACGCCATGGGCGGCGACGAGGGCATGCGCAAGCTCGATGAGAAGTTCGGAGATGCGGTCGAGTCTTCGCGCAGCGAGCTGTTTACCGTCAATCCCAAACAGAGCTACGTGAGCGACGACTGGATCAAAGCCGATCCCAGTTTCTGGAGGCCGAAGGCTGCAGCCGCGCCTGTAGCAAAGCCCGCAACTGCTGAGAAAAAGCCCGCGCAATAGCGCCCCGTTCTCAAATTCTCATTCGCGAACGGCCCTCTAAAACACTGGCCGTTCGCGCTTCTGAGAATCTGTGGCCGAGACGCTGCCGGCAACCATCGGCTCGCTCCGTTCGTTGCATCTCGATCGCTGGCCACGCATACTGAAAAGGTGACCCACGAATTCCCCACTCTGACAGGGACGCACGTGCGCCTGGAGCCGCTGTCGATCGATCACCTCGATGGCCTGGTTGCGGCCGCTGCCGGCGATTCCGATCTCTACCGCTGGACGGTCGTTCCGCAAGGGCCGGATGCGGCCACCCGCTATATCGAAGGCTTGCTCGCACTGCGCGGCGCAGGCTCGGCCGTGCCTTTCGCGACCATCCGCCTCACCGATGGCGCCGTCATCGGCGCGACGCGCTTCATGGAACTGGAACGCTGGAAATGGCCGCCCGATCATCCGCGCCACGACCGCTCGGCTCCTGACGCACTCGAGATCGGAGGCACCTGGCTCACGCGCGACGCCATCCGCACCGCCGCCAACACCGAAGCCAAGCTCCTCATGCTTACTCACGCCTTCGAGGTGTGGCACGTGCTGCGCGTTTGCCTGCACACCGACGCGCGCAACAAACGTTCGCAGGCTGCCATCGTGCGCATCGGCGGAAAATTTGAAGGTGTCTTGCGGTCGCACCGCCTGACGGGGGACTTCCAGCCCAGGGATTCTTATCGCTATTCAATCGTGGCGGCGGAGTGGCCGGAGACGAAGCAGAAGCTTGTCGAACGCCTTGGGCATTCCCAGCGGCCTGCCTCGACAGCACGATCAAGCTGAAAGCTAACTACGACGCTTCAGCCTGCCGCCCATTCTCTTCCATCTTGCCGAAGATCATCTTTCCGCTGGCGGTTTGCAGCACGCTGGTCACGGATATCTCGACGGAGCGGCCGATCATGCGGCGCGCGTGGTCCACAACCACCATTGTCCCGTCGTCGAGGTAGCCCACGCCCTGGTTGTACTC
>JBAWFY010000113.1:0-4613 GCA_049592335.1 Occallatibacter sp. | reverse complement strand
CGGCTACGTCTACCAGAATGCGGCGTTCGCCTCTGCGACCATCTGTGCTCCGGGGAGCACATCGAATTGCGTGACCATTGACAACCTGCTTGTGGATACCGGCTCGACGGGCCTGCGCGTGTTCGATACCGCGGTGTCGTCGCTGAATCTTCCGGCCGCGAATGCGTCGAACGGCTCGGCGGCCTATGACTGCGTCTCATTTGTGGATGGAACCTATCTATGGGGGCCGGTGGAGCAAGGAGACGTAGCTCTGGGAGGAGAAACTGCCTCAGACGTCCCGATTCAATTGATCAGCAGCTCGGGGAGCGGCGTTCCATCGAGCTGTTCGAACGGCGGAGCCGATGCCAACTCGGTGGCTGTTTTGGGAGCGAATGGCATTCTCGGAGTGGGCGTGGAGCCGACGGATTGTTTCGGCGGCGGCGGCAGCCCCTGCGATCCTTCGTCCGGGCTCAGCAGCCCGCCCTATCCTGCGTATTACACGTGCAGCAGCGGCACATGCAATCCCGCATTCATCGCCACGGCGAATCAGGTGGCGAATCCCGTGGCGCTTTTCGCGACGGACAATAATGGCGTGATTGTGGAGTTGCCGGCGGCATCAAGCAGTACGAGTTCGATGACCGGCTCGCTGGTCTTCGGCATCGGCACGGAATTGAACAATCAGCTTCCCTCGGGCGACACTGTATTTACGCTGAGTTGCGATGCTTTTACGACGGTCTTCGACGGCCAGACCCTCGGCGTTACCGACGCTGCGACATGTGCCGGTCCGTACAGTTTTATCGATAGCGGCTCGAACGCACTTTATTTCCCCAATGTCCCGAACATTCTGGAGTGTTCGCCGCAGATCGACGGCGGCGCTCTCACCGGGTTATATTGTCCAAACGCGACCGAGACTCTGTCAGCCACGAATGAGGGAGAAGATGGCGCATCGTTGCCGACTAGCTTCAGCGTGGCGAACGCCGAAAATCTTTTGCTTAATCCCTCAACCTCATCCAACGCCGTTCAACCGGGATTTGCGGGAACGAATGCCACCGGCTACGGCTTTGACTGGGGACTTCCGTTCTTCTATGGAGTGAACGTGTACAACGCCATCGACGGGCAGCCGATGCCGAGCGGAGCGCCTGCGGGTCCGTGGTGGGCGTATTGAGAGGCAGGGAACGAGGGACCAAGGGGACGAGAAAGCTAGAGACCGGCCAGGCACTATGACTTTACGGGATGCCAAAGCATGGTTTCATGCAAGATGTCGTCGCAGAATTCGCTCTTGCCTGTATCCTGGTAGGCCGGGCGAAAGACGAAGGTTCCCGGGAACAAGCAGTCTGCCAGGTTTGAACTGGTGTAGAGGCGGCCACGGCGTTTGCGCGGCGTAAACGAACCTCGGCCGCCGATATCCTCGATGGAAAGGCCGGAGGCGCGGGCAATCGAGGGCCATGTGACCTCGTAATGGCCGCCCCAACCCTGCCGGTATTTTTGGTCGATGGCGCGGCAACAGGCTGCCGATAGCCGGCAAAACGGGGTGAAGCCCCTGATGCGGCGGCTAGGAGGCACAGTCTCTCCGGCTGTGTTCAGAGTGTTCCACCAATACCAATGGGGCTTCTCGCGATATTTCTGCACGATGGTCATCAGCAGGTCGGCCTTCGATTGCGCGAGCTCGCCGATGATATCGGTCCACGGACCCGAACACCGAACGTCATCCTCGATCATCCAGTATCGGTCAAAATCGGGATGATCGAGAAAGAATCTCATGAGGGCCAGGTCATGCTGTCCCGGCTCCATCTCGCGAAAGTATTTTCCGTTTCCCGCTTCCGAAGGCGGGCGGGAGAGCGGCTGATCCAAATCGATGCTTGAGAGTTTGCCGGGGTAGGGCAAGGTGTAAAGGTCGCGCTGCCCATAATAGAAGACTTTCTCGCGGTCGCTGTCGCGAGCGGATTCATACTCGGGCTGAAAGCAGATGACAAAGAGCCTGAAATCTGGCAGCTCGCGGCTCAGGCGATCGATCTCGCGCTGCACGATCGGATTGAGACTGCGCGCACGGTACAGGATGGCGTCCTTCAACGCGACTTTCCTCTCTTTCTCTTTTCCAGAGGCTTACAGACGCCCTAATTCCACTGAAGCAATGATGGGCAGAGCGTGTCTGGATATTGTTGCAGAAGGGCGACCGGGTTTGACAAGCGGAGTTGTGAAGCCGAAAGCGTAGATTGGCTGTCGCAGGTATCTGGTTCGACCGCGGCTGGTTCGCGGCTGGCTGCGCGCGAGTTTTCCGATTACTGCTTTTCGACTTTGAGCCAGACAGCCTCGGCAGCAGGGCGGCCGAGGATGGAGCTACCGGTCGCGAGCTCGATGAGGACGGTCTGGTCGTAGTTCTGCTTGAGGACCTTGAGCTTTTTTCCGGGGCCGATGCCGGCCGAGTGAAGAAATGCGAGAAGCCTGGTGTCGCGCTCCTGCAGACTGACGACGGTGTAGCGCTTGCCCTCGGCCGCATGCGAGAGCTGGACTTCGCCCTTGCGCCTGCGCTCTGCGGGGTTAACGGGAAGCACGGCGTTGCCGTGCGGGCAGGCCCCGCCTTCGCCAAGTTTTTCCTTGAGTTTGGCTTCGAAGGCCGGCGAGACAGCGTGTTCGAGGCGCTCGGCCTCTTCGTGGATCTTGTGCCATTCCATGCCGAAGATCTCGCTCAACATGCGCTCAATCAAATGATGGCGCAGGGCGGTGCGATAGGCCGTCTCGCGGCCTTGCGCGGTGAGGCGCACGATGCCGTCGGCACCCACCAGGACGAGGCCGTCGCGCTTGAGACGCTTGAGAGCCATGGTGACGGCGGGCGCGGAAACCTCAAGCCAGTGGGCAAGCGTGGCGGGAATCACCTGCAGGCCTTCGGCATCGGCTTCGAGGACGGCCTTGAGGTAGTTTTCCTTCGAGACGTAGATGGTGTCTTTCATGGGGGCGCTGATTTTCAGTTTACAGCGGAGTTGGCGGAGTTAGCGGAGTTAGTTAGCGCTCATTCATTCTTTGCAAAGAAGACAAAACGACAGGGCACCGGGGAACTTTGTGCCGAGTGCGCGCTGCTAAAAGCAACTGCAGATCCTTCGACTCCTCGTCCGCCGCAGCGGACTCGTCGCTCAGGATGACACTGCGTTGGGTTGGCGAAGTTAGCGAGCATGCGATCACAGGCGTGGAGATGGAGCGTAGGTCTGGAGAAACACGCTACAGCCGGCGAGGAGACCGGCGCTACTGGCCGTACGAATACGCTACTCGTCGTGCGCTTATTTGATCCAGACCTTGGGCTCGACGGAGAGGCCGGGGCGGAGGCGGTGATCGGGGTCTTCTTTCTGGAGGTCGGTGAAATCGATGCGCACGGGGACGCGCTGCACGACTTTCACGTAGTTGCCGGTGGCGTTCTCCGGCGGGAAGAGCGAGAGCACGGAACCGGTGGCGCCGCCGATCTGCGTGACGACGCCGCTATAGTCCTTACCCGTGGCATCGACGTGGATCTTGACGGATTGCCCGGCCTGCATGTGCCGGAGCTGGGTTTCCTTGAAGTTGGCGGTGATCCAGATATGATCGAGCGAAACCAGAGTGAGCAGATTCTGGCCGACGGAGACGTTCTGGTCTCTCTCGACGCTCTTGCGGGTGATGATGCCATCTTCCGGAGCGACGATCTGGGTGTAGCTGAGGTTGAGTTTGGCCTGATCGAGCTGGGCCTGCGCCTGCTCGACCATGGCCTCGGCCTGCTTGGCGTGAGCATCCTGCGCGGCGACCTGCTCGGGAGCTGTCTGCGCATACTTCAATTGCGCCTGCGACTGATCGACGCGCTCGTGGGCGACGCGCACCGCGTCTTCAGCGGCCTTCTCGCTGGCCAGGGCGTCGGCCAATGCGGCCTTCGCGCCGTCGGCAGCGGCCACAGCGGCGTCGAACTGCTGCTTGCTGATCACGTCTTTCTCGACCAGCGGCTTGTAGCGATCGAGATCCGACTGGGCCTTGGTGTTATTTGCCCTAGCCTGCGCCACACCCGCCTTGGCGGCATCCAGCTGCTCCTCGGCCTGGTCCACGGCGGCCTGGGAGCCGCTCACGTCGGCATTGGCCGAGCGCAGATTGCTGGCGGTGTTTACGGTGGTGATGGGCACGTTGACGTTGGCTGCCGCGGCGGCGGCGCGGGCACTGGCCAGCGCAGCTTCGGCATTCTCGACCGCGACCTGGAAGTCGCTCGGGTCGAGCTCGGCAATGGGCTGGCCCGCCTTGACGACCTGGTTCTCTTCCACATCGACCTTGACGACATGGCCGGCGATGCGTGAGCTGATCTGAATGAGATGGCCATCGACCTCAGCGTCGTCGGTATCTTCGCTGTAGGTGGAGCGCCACCAGAGACCGAGCGCGATGAGCGCAACTACGACGACGGCGATGATCACGATGCCCCTGCGGCGGGACGGCGGCGCCTCCATCTCTGTTTCTCTTCCCTGCTCGTTGGGTTCCGGTGTTCGGTCCGCCACGTTACTTTCCTCCTACGTACTTCTTGTAGTCCTGCCCAGCGCCGAGCGCGCGCGCCAGACTGAGCTTGGCCACGTTGAAGCGATAAAGGCTGGCCACATATTGGCCGTCGGCCTGGGCCACGGACTGCTGGGCCTGGC
>JBAWFY010000112.1:0-7688 GCA_049592335.1 Occallatibacter sp. | reverse complement strand
ACGCCTTACTGCGCAAGGCTTCGCCGTAGAGCGCATGAACCACTTCCCGCGCCCAACCCCGCTCGGCCCAGGCGGCATGACCGCCTGGCTGAACACATTTTGCCGCGGCGCGCTCGATAAACTGCCTGAAGATCTGCGCACAGCCATCGTTGCGGAAACGGCTGCCCTGCTCAAACCGGGATTGTGCGACGAAAAGAGCCAATGGACCGCCGATTACGTGCGCCTGCGTTTTGTCGCAATGGTCTGAATGTCACGCTTTCTGTCGAACAGTTACTCGGCGAGATGACTTCTAGGTAAGTTGTAGAAGTTATCCCGATTTCTTCTATAAATCTCTTGCATTTATTCATAACTTATGGCAAAGTAGTTTCTGCGTAGGAGAACGCCCGATGACAAATAAAACGCAAATTTCGATGCGTAGGCTGGAACCCTCCGGCCCCTGGGCGAGCTTCCTCAATTATCGCTAGCCCATTGCGGTCAGCCTTCTGCGCATCCTCAAAACAAAATTGGGCTGTCGCTTAAATCGGCAGTGCGCGCTTTTGCTGCATCCTGAGTCTTCCCGAGTGGCGTAGAAGCCAGCTTCATCGTCTGCTAAACGCCACGCTGTCTTCGTCTGTACCCTCGGGATTAATTGAGTTTTATTCGATGTACTCCCTGATAAGTTGACGCCGCTGCATGAGATGCAACGTCGTGGGGAGAGCTTTGTCCCTAACTGAGACTTACTAACTTGCACCGGTGGCGAAAGAAGAGAGTTACTTCCACTAAGGACGGGCAGGGCCGGAATCCCTGCCGGAACCGTTCACTTTGCGGGGTCGGGGCGTAGTCCCGAAGCACAAAACACCGCCGAGCAGAGGTTCCGTATCCAAACTCTTTTCGTTTATTCCCCGGGGCGATGTTTAACCGGCGAGACATCTAGTCCGGAACGAGGAAAAGAACCGGTGGTGTAGGCAACGGGTACTTCGGGAGCGAATGATGCGGGTTCGAATCCCGCTGCGGTCTTGGATCGCGTCGTCTAAGGGCAGGACATTCGCTTATGTGCTGTTGCCGCTTGTTCCCCGGCTCGAGCATTGCAAGATTCTCGTCTAAACCAGGAAATGAACCGGTGGTGATCGTAACGGATACATCGTCGCTTCCCAAGTGGGAGGCAGCGGGTTCAACTCCCGCCCGGAACTCTTGAGTTCCGGATGCTCGATGGCGAGCACCGAAAGCAACACCGTTACATTTGTTCCCCGGTCCTAACCTCCGGCACGTCCGGATTTGAAATGAATGGTCATGAGCAAGCCGAAAGTAAAGAACGGTACGCCGCTGGGCAACGTTCATTTGTGCCGCAACTGCACCAATGGACAATTTACCGTCGGTTACCGCGAATCCGAAGTGCTGGTGCTCTGCACCAACGCGAGCCCGGCGCTGTTGGTTCCATTTCCTGTGTATGAATGCACGGGGTACTGGGACCGCAACCGTCCAGGCTACGAAGAAATGCAGAAGCTGGCGCTGGACTTCAGCGATGGCCGCAGAAAGCCAATCGCCGGATTCCGCAATAGCGGATTCGCACGCATTCCCGTCGTCGTGAAATGCGATGAAGACGAAGACGAAGCCGCAATCAACCAATAACCTCAACCGAAACCAGGAAAAACTGCCGGTGGCGCAGGGCACGGATACTTCGTAGAGCACAGCCCATGAGGCTGGGTCGCAGGTTCAACTCCTGCCGCGGCTTTCAGGCCGACGTAGCTCAGAGCAACAACCTTCCGCGTCCGATTTTCCCCGGCAGAGTTATTCTTGCTAGGCAATTCAAGGAGGCGCACAATGCGCCTGAACGTATTCAAGCCCAAGCCGCACCCGCGCACACACGAGGGAGCGCGAGCCCGCGTCATCACTTCAGAGCAGGCTTTGCGCCGCTCGGTTCTCTCCTGCATGTTGTGGGAGGGCGAGTTCTACGAAGACGGAGTGCAGATCGCCGGCCGCATTCACGAGCTGGTGCCGCAAGTCGAGCCCGCAAAGGTGGCCGCGCTGGCCGTCGAAGCGCGAGAGCGCATGAAGCTGCGTCACGCCCCGCTCCTGCTGGTACGCGAAATGGCGCGCTATGCCACGCATCGCGGCCTCGTCGCCGAGACCCTCACACGCGTCGTCCAGCGCGCGGATGAGCTGAGCGAGTTTGTCGCCATCTATTGGGCGATGGGCCGCCAGCCGCTCTCGGCGCAGGTGAAGAAGGGCCTGGCTGCGGCATTCGGTAAGTTCGATGAGTATGCGCTGGCCAAGTACGACCGCGCCGGCGCGGTTCGCCTGCGTGACGTGCTCTTCCTGTGCCACGCGCGCCCCTCCGACGAGGCGCAGGCCGCGCTGTGGAAGCGGCTGGCGGATAACCAGCTCGCCACGCCGGATACCTGGGAGGTTGCTCTCTCGGCTGCCGGACGCGGCGACAATCCCAATGGCAACCACGAAGTTGCCAAGCGCGACGTGTGGGAGCGGCTGCTCAAGGAGCACAAACTCGGGGCACTGGCTCTCTTGCGCAACCTGCGCAACCTGCACCAAGCCCAAGTGAGCGAGGAGCTGGTATTGGCCGCGCTCGGGGCTTTGAAGACGGACCGGGTTCTTCCCTTCCGTTTTCTCGCCGCCGCACGCTCGGCGCCGCAGTGGGAACAGCCGCTCGAGGCCGCGATGTTCCGCGCTCTCGAGAGCCGCGCTGCCCGTCTGTCGGGCCATACCGCGCTGCTGGTCGACGTCTCCGGCTCGATGGAGGCGCCGCTCTCGCGCCGTTCGGAGATGCGCCGCACCGATGCTGCCTACGGACTGGCCATTTTGCTGCGCGAGATCGCCGAGAAGGCAACGATCTTCACCTTCTCCGATCACGCAAAGCTGATGGCGCCGCGGCGCGGCATGGCCCTGCGCGACGCGCTCGACGCGAGCCAGCCGCACTCGGGCACGTATCTTGGCAAGGCACTGGCCGCTGTTGAGGCAGAGTGCCGCACCGGATACGACCGGATCGTCGTTATCACCGACGAGCAGTCGCACGACAACGTGTCTTCGCCGCGCGGCAAGGGCTACGTGATCAATGTCGCCTCAAACGCCAACGGCGTAGGCTACGGCGCCTGGACACACATCGACGGCTGGAGCGAGGCGGTGGTTGACTACATTGCCGAACTCGAAACCGCGCACGCTGAGTGAGCGCGAATTGATCGGCCAACTCAAAAATCTTGGGGAGTAACCTCATCAGTTTGCTCCCCGTTTTTTGCTGCGTTTTTCACCGTCATCCCGTCATCTCTCGCCTTCTGTATTGTGCTAACGTTCAAGCGTGAGCCAAAGCGCGCCAGGCAAAGCAAAAGAGGCAACAGCAAAGCCCCGCCTCTTGCCCGGTTTGGCGATGAGAGATGGCTTGATTCGCCACCCGTTCGATCTGGAGTTCGGCACGCGCACCAGCGGCCTCGTCGCCGGCCGGCACCTGCACTCCGGCCACGGCAACGACCGCCACGTAACTGCCTACTACGCGATTGCCCCCTCGGTCTTTCAAAGCATTCTGGTGCGCTGGCGCCGCTGTCAACCGGTCGCGCCCATTGACGCTTACACGTTTATCGATCTGGGCGCCGGCATGGGCCGCGCCTTGCTGCTCGCTGCCGCGTATCCCTTTCGCGCCGTCGTAGGCGTCGAGTTGCATCCCACTCTCGCGCGTATCGCACGCAGAAACCTTGCGCTATGGCGGGCCGCGGGCCGCACGTCCATGCCCACGCGCGTTCACTGCCGCGACGCTGCCAGCTTCCCGCTTCCATCCGGCC
Organism: Occallatibacter sp.; assembly: GCA_049592335.1. GTDB lineage: Bacteria > Acidobacteriota > Terriglobia > Terriglobales > Acidobacteriaceae > Telmatobacter. The sequence continues at coordinate 3,924 of JBAWFY010000112.1, read as the reverse complement.
CTTGTCTGGTCTTCCTCTTCAATCCTTTTGGCGCACCGGTGCTGCGGAGATTGCTGCGCCTGTGGAAGCAAGGTTATGCCCGGCCGACCGGGTCCGTGGATATTCTGTACGTCAACGACGAACAACGGAACATACTGGCTTGCGAACCCGGAGTTGAGCAGCTCTTTTGCGGACAGATTCGCCGCTCCCACACCGACGCCGCCGCCGATCGCAACATCCTCCTCAATCAGCCCGGCGGAGAATACGCCGCGCCCGGCTGGGAGGATTGCTCGATCTATCGGTGGAAGGGAATAGGGAGTAGTCAGTAGCGAGTAGGAATAGAACACAGTGTCCGGTAATCGAGAGATAATTGGGGAAGCACCACTTACGACCGGCGATCGATCGAGTTACTGCGTTGCTTCCCTTCCCCATCCGACTCGGCCCATGGAATCGAGATCCCCGGGGCCGTCTGTCAAGCTTAGCCGGCCAGAAACCTATAAAATGGGTGCACCCGAAGATCAGTGGCGTTGGAACAGAGGACCGGGTTGGATGAAAAGTGGGCTCGGCATCGTGGCCGCGATTCTTATCTGCGCCCCAGGTGCGCAGATGTCTCTCTGCCAGCAGCTTGCTCCGCTGAGTACCGTCGCTGCGACTTCCAGTACCGAGGCTGCCAACCATATCCCGGTCTCGTTGGAGGCCACGGTCACCTACGTCCGTTCCGATGAAAACACTCTCTTCGTTCAGGATGGAAATGCAGCCATCTTCGTGTCGGGGAGCGGCAAAGCGAAACTCGTTCCGGGTGATCGTGTGCTCGTGCACGGAACGATGCGCCCGAGTTTCAAGCCTTACGTGGTGGCAACGCAAGTCACGCGAATCGGCCACGGCGCCCTGCCGAAGCCGATCTATCCCACCTATGAGCAAATGAGTCGGGGCGAAGCCGACAGTAAGCTGGTGACTGTTCAAGCTGTGATTCGGTCCGCGGACATTTTGCCAAATCCAAACTCGACGCAGAAAAATGCCGCCATTCGCATGTTTGTGGACGGCTTTCAGTTGAGCGCTACCGTCGACAATGTGGACGAAGACGCGCTCAAAGGGCTGTTGGACTCCGAGGCCGAGATTACGGGCGTCGTCGGGGGATTGTTCGACAACAAGATGCAGCAGGTCGGCATTTTGCTCCACGTACAATCGCTGGCCGAAGTGAAGATGATCAAGCGATCGAGTATCGATCCCTGGTCGCTTCCGATCGCGCGGATGGACCGCCTCCTGCCCGGCTACTTCGTGAAGGACTTGAGCCGGCGCATGCACGTGCGCGGCACGATCACCTATTTCCGTCCTGGATCGGGCACCTATTACCAGCCCGAATCGGCCCTGGTGCTTCAGGACGGTCCACAGAGTGTGTGGATTTCGGTGACAGGAGAGCAGCAGTTGCGGATCGGCGACCTGGCCGACGCCATCGGTTTTCCTCAAGTGCACAACGGCTTCCTGACTCTTACGAACGGCGAAGTGAAAGATGGCAAGGTAAAAGCACCCATCGTCCCGAAGCTCTTCACGTGGCGCGATCTGGCCCGGGGCGGCAACGAAAGCCAGGGCCACAATTTCGACCTGGTTTCCATCGAAGGCAACGTAGTGACGGTAGTGCGGCAGTCCACGCGCGATGAATATGTGCTTGCGACCGACGGTCACCTGTTCTCCGCCTTTTTGTCCAGTGCCGGCGCCCTGAACGACTACCCCCTCTCGCCGCCGAAGTCTATCCCCGTTGGCGCGCGTATCCGCGTCACCGGTATTTGCATGCTTTCGGACGCCAATCCCTTCAATGGCGAGGTGCCGTTCAGCATCATGATGCGCTCCTACGACGACATTGCCATCGTCGCCAACCCGCCATGGCTGAACGTGCCCCACCTGATGCTTTTGCTGGCGATGCTGCTCGCGGGATTCTTTGCCCTCGGCGCGCGGAGTTGGTTCATCGAGCACAAGATGCGGCGGCATGTGGGCCACCTTGCCTATGCGGAACAACGGCGCAGCCGCATCCTGGAGGACATGAACGCCTTGCATCCCCTTCCGGAGATTCTGGAGCAAATTACCGAGCTGGTTTCGTTCAGCTTGAAGGGCGCGGCCTGCTGGTGCGAAACTGCGGATGGAAGCACCATCGGGAACCGGAATGCGCAGACCGCCAGCGCCTCAATCTCCATCATTGAATGTGGCATCGCTGCGCCTACGGGCGAAGCATTGGGAAAACTGTTCGTCTCGGTCTGTCAAGGACCGGAGATGCGCAGCGCACAAAAGGCCCTTTCCATGGGCTGCGGATTAGCGGCTCTGGCGATTGAGACCTCTCAACTGCACAGCGATCTGGTACATCGCTCGGAATTCGACCAGCTCACAAATGCCCGGAACCGATTCTGGCTGGAGAAACACTTTGAGGAACTGATTCAAACCTCGCGCCTGGCAGCCAGCGCCTTCGGACTTCTCTACATCGACTTAAATGCATTCAAGCAGGTGAACGATACCTACGGCCACTATGTGGGCGATTTGTACCTGCAGGATGTGGCCGGGCGCATGAAGCGTCAGTTGCGGCCCGACGATTTTCTGGCGCGGCTGGGCGGAGACGAGTTTGCCGTGCTGGTGCCGCATGTGGGAGGGCGCAGCGACATCGAGGAGATTGCCACGCGGCTGCGGACGTGCTTCGATCGCCCATTCGTCGGCGACGGCTATTCGATCGACGGATCGGCCAGCATCGGGATCGCCCTGTATCCGGAAGATGGGATGACCAGAGAAGGCCTGCTCACCGCCGCCGACGAGGCCATGTATGCGGAAAAGCAGGCTAAACGCAGGCCCGGCGGAAAGCTGCCGCAGGAACCGGCCCCCGAAGCGAGCCAATCGCAAGCTGGCTAGGTGAGGTGAATGAGGTTCGCCCGACGAAGAAGACCCGACGTTGACATGCCCGCCTGGCTCGACTCGCTCCGCGCAGTTTGCCGCGCGCCGATACGGCTAGCCTCGTCGTCGCGCTCAAGGAAATCGTGCCCGACTACAACCCGAGCAGCCACCTGCTCAAGCGCATTCTGCAAATCCCCGCGCGCACCGGAACCGTTCCTTACCTGGCCGCAGCATCGTAACATGGCCACAGCATCGTAATCCTCTGTTTATCCCCGCACCGCGGAGGCTTGACCGGTGGCGATGCTCAGACCGCCGATGTCGATGGCATAAAGATCGCCGACGCCGTTGCAAGGGCGGCAACACAATTCATCTCTCAAGAGGAGACCCGATCCGGGCCTCCTCTTTTTTTGTGCGCGTACATGTAGGGTGCTCTGTCAATGCTGAACCTTTACGATATGCCGAGGCGCGCAATGACCGGGATTTCGATTGAATCGAGCACCAGCCCGAAGGGTTCGACGGCCTTCGTATCAAGTGAGCGGGGCAATTGCTGTCGCTGCATGGCTGTTGAACCAGTCGATGGCGGCTTGAGTATATTGACCGACTTCAATCATGTAGCCGTCGGGATCGCGCATGTAGCAACGCCATTCCCAGCCGTCGGTATTGGTCCATGGTTCGGTAAGAAAGAATGCTCCTTTGCCGCCCCATTCCTTGTAGCAGGCCCAGATGTCGGCGACGCGCAGATTAAGGAAGCTGCTCATCCTGTTCAGATCCGGCGGCGTCTCGAGAATGACCTCAGGCTTGTCGGGAGTGGGGCCGCCGCCGGAATTGAGAATGATCCACGTATTCGCCAGTTTGATGTAGCAGGGATCGTCCGGCTTGATCAATTTCCCGCCCAGAATTCGGACGTAAAAGTCCCTCGATTTCTCCTGGTCGCGCACGGTGAAGAAGTGAGCCGCGAAGAATCCTTCGTGGGCAATCGGCGCGTCGGGCAGTTCCATGTGGTGCCTCCTGTTTTAAGACGAATTGGGATTCAGTCGAATCGCCTGCGATCCAATGCAAGCGTCTGATCTGCCG
>JBAWFY010000111.1:0-11973 GCA_049592335.1 Occallatibacter sp. | reverse complement strand
GTTGTGGGCTGGATCGTGGGCACCGTGGTGCTTGAAACGCTGATCGTTGCCATTGCGGTCATTGGATCGGCGCTTTACCGGACAGGCGAAGTCGCCTCGCAGCCCTACGAGATCATCCCTTACACGGCGCGGCACGGGCTGCCGGCTTTGATGGGCGCGTTGCTCTTGGGTGCGGTCTTTGCCAAGGTCATCTCCACTGCGTCGAACTATCTGTTCTCGCCGGCCAGCAATCTAATTGAAGACGTCTTTGTGCGCTACATCGCGCCAGGGGCGTCGAACAAGCACATCCTCATCGTCTCCCGTCTCGCCGTGGTGCTGCTCGGCGCATGGGCGCTCTACCAGGCCCTCTATGCGCCCAGCATCCTGGCCAAAATGCTCTACGCCTACACCATCTACTCGGCCGCGGTGACGCCGGTGGTGCTGGCGGCGTTTTACTCAAAGCGCGCTACGGCCTGGGGCGCAGTAGCTGCGATTGCCACCGGCACGGCGGTCACGCTGGCATGGGACAATCTTGGTTTAAGGAATCTGTTTGCGCCGGTTCTCGCGCAGCGCGACGCCATTTTTCCAGCGCTATTTGCAGCCGTTGGGGCGCTGGTGGTGGTGAGCGCCTTTACGCCCAAGCCCCGCGTCGAGCAGCTTGCCCAGATGGGGGATTGAGGGAGATCGATTCCGAGTCAAGCGGCCAGTAGCGATCTCAGAGTCCGGAAACCCGAGATCCCTGCCGTTACCGCCTGCCGAACCCGCGCGGCTTGACCTGCGGCATTACGGGCAGATCGGTTTTGCCCTCGGGAAAGATCACGAGAAAGCGATTGGGGCCTTCGCCAACGCTGGCCGTTTCCACGCCCGCGAGGTCACGGCATGCCATGTGCAACTGGCGGCGCTCGCGGCTGTTCATGGGGGGGAAACTGTAGGGGACGCCGGTTTGCCGGACCTTTTCCGCGGCGGTTTCGGCGGCCAATTGGAGTTCCTGGGCGCGGAGGGCCTTGAAGTTGGCGGCATCGAAGCTCAGCAGATGGTGTTCATGGGGATCGAGGCGCAAGATCTGCACGGCCAGAGTTTCCAGAGCCCGTAGCAGTTCGCCGTTGTGCTGGATGACAAGGGGCACGTCGGGCCCGGCCAGCTCCACGTTGAGGACTTGGCCAGCTGCTGGGCGCGCCTCGCCATCCTCATCGTGCGGGGCTTCGCCGGCGGAGATGCGGTACTTGAGGCGCAGTCCGCCGAGCTTGTTAAGGGAGCTCAGGAATCCGGCAATCTTTTGTGCAGCCTGCTGCAGGTCGTCAATCGGCATAACAGACAAGTATCGCAGAGCGGAGCGGGCTGCGGGATGGTTCGCCGGCAAGTTTTAAAAAATAGGAAGCGAAAACCCTCACGACTTTTTCGAGAGGATCTTTCGTCAGGTGACCTGCGCAGTGTGCGGCCTCGCGCGGCACTTTTCACCAGAACTTAAAACACGCCTATTTTCGAAATCCGGAATTCCGTCCTTCAAATGCTACCTTGGATTTGGAGCCTCCAGCGATTGCCGGACGCGACCATCGCCTAAGAGTTTCTTCTCTCACATGCGCCGCTTTCTCTTCACGATTTTGCTGATTTTGCCGTTTTTCGGCGCCAGGATCGCCCTCGCGCAGGGAGGACCCCCGTTCATTACCGACGACCCTGGCACGCCCGGCAACCATCATTGGGAGATTAACTTCGGCTGGATCGCCAATCACAATCCCGGCCAGTCCTACTACGAGATTCCCGACGTCGATATGAACTACGGCTGGGGCGATCGCATCCAGCTCAAATACGAACTTCCGCTGGCCGCGGGCACCAACGCCAATAATTCCACGGGCGTGGACTTGGGCAACTCGCTTCTCGGCGTTAAATGGCGGTATTTCGAGTACCACCGCGCAGGCGAGCCCAAGAGCGACGAGAACCTGCTCTTTTCGCTCGGCACCTATCCCCAGGCATTCATCGACAACCCGGACCGGGCGGCTCAGCGCGGCATTGTGGAACCGGGACCGCAATACTATCTGCCCATCGAAGCCACGGCGCGCGTGGGTTGGCTGGCGCTTGACGGGGAAGTGGGCCGATGGATCGGCAACCGGAATGTGCCCAGCCAGTGGGGCCGCGGTCTGATTGCCGGCCACGAGTTCAGCGACCGCTTCGAGCTTTACACCGAGGTCTACGACCTGCAGGCTGCGAACCGGATTGGCGACCAGCCCAAGCAGCGTTCGCTCACGCTCGATCTTGGCGGGCGCCAATCGCTCGACAAGAACAACTACGTGCGACTGCTCTTTATGGGCGGCCGCGCGATCCAGTCCGTGACGCCCGCAAATGGTGAGCCGAGTTGGATTGCCTACATTGGTGTGCAGTTCCTGCTCGGGCACAAGCAAGAGGAGGTGCAGGGCGCACGGCCATAGGGAATCGGCAGCCGAATGCGGATTCCTCTCGGGTTTAGGCCAGGTGCGGAACTAACGCGAATAGGGGACAGACTAAACGCCGGTCTGCTCGGACAATTTAAAGGAAACGATCTGTGGTCCGGTAGGCAGATTACCCTCATCGATGCTCATGCCGTTCGAGACTCCCCGGCACCTTATTCTCCTGGTGCGGGTTGCGTTTTCGCGGTAGACCAGCGATATGCCGGTAATGCTATGATGGTGCCTCCCCCGAAACTTCAGACGAGAGGATCGACAATGATCTCGTTCGGAAGGTGCGCAGCCCTGGTTGTTATGGCGCTTTCCTCGGTTGGCCCTTTGGCCGCGCAAAATTCCGGCGCAGGCGCGTCGACGGCCGACCCGACCCGGCAATTTATCTTCGCGCAGAAGAACTCGTCGGGTTATCGCGCCAAGATACAGGCCGCCATATTCGGCTACGAGAAAGGCCTGGACGCTCACTGCAAGAATGTCTCGCTTGATTTCGATTCCGGCGGCGTGCAAGACACAGTTCTGGCGCCTCTTTATACAAACGAACAAGGCGTGGCCGTGGCCGGCAGCTGGCGGGAGACCGTTCCCGGCACGGCCTGCGGCGAAGCGCGGAAATTTAACGTTCGGGTGGATGCAACTCTCGGAGGCCTGCAATTTACCGCGACCTTTCCGGGCGAAGCGGCAGGCGATCCCGATCTGCAGCGCGACACCCTGAAAAACATCGAATCGATCCTCGGATCGTGGGGAATCGCAATCAAGAAGGGCTGTCATCTGGAAGTGATCGACACGCACCTGGTGGGGCCCGGGCCCACCTTGCAGGAAAACGGCAATCTGTCTCCGTGGAAGGAAACCTGGGATGTGAGAAGTTGCAAGACAATGTATGCCGTGCCCCTGGCCTACTCCTCCGACGGAAATGGGATCCTCATCGCAATCCACGGCAGCGACATTAAAGCCGAGTGACCGGGCGGGTCTTAGTCGCCACTACGACCAGCCGCAACTTTTCCGAGGCGAAAGCTCACATTGCGCGGCCCAGGTGTACCGCAAACCACCGGTGGTCGTCGGTCCACGTTGCCTCGGGACGGAATCCGACTTCGGCCAGCAGATCTTCGGCCTGGCTCGGCCGGTATTTGTAGCTATTTTCGGTGTGGATGCTTTCGCCGGCGGCTAAATGCACGATGAGATCCATTGCCGCGATGCGCACCTTTTGCGCGGCGCGGCTTGCGAGGTGCATTTCAATGCGCGACTCGGCGGCGTTCCACAGGGTGCGGTGCTCGAAGGCCTCGAGGTCGAAATCGGCGTCGAGATCGCGATTCAGCCGCACCAGCAGATTGCGGTTGAAATCGGCCGTTACGCCCGCCGCATCGTCGTAGGCGGCGAGCAGCGTGGCTTCATCCTTGACCAGGTCCACACCCAATAAGAAGCAGTCGCCGGCCCTGAGCCCGGCGCGGACCCGGCGCAGCAACTGCTTCGCCGCGCGCGGCTCGAAGTTTCCAATGCTCGATCCGATGAAGAGCACCATGCGGCGCTCACGGCTATCCACCGGGCCGCTCTGCAGGCGGCTGCCGTCTCCCTGGGTAAAGTCCGCAACGCGCGGGGCCACGGTGACGCCTGCGATCTCCCGTTCGATCCGCTCCCGAGCCGCTTCGAGAGCGGTCGCCGAGACGTCCACCGGCTCATAGAGCACCGTCCCCTGCAGCTCCGTCGCGGCTTTGAGCAGCAGGCGCGTCTTATCGGCTGAGCCCGCGCCCAACTCGACAACCCGCAGGCGGGATTCCCTCGCAGCCAGCGCGACAATCTCGGCCGCGTGCCCGGCCAGAATGCTGCGCTCCGTCCGGGTGAGGTAGTACTCGGGCAGTTCGGTGATGGCGTCGAAGAGGCGCGAACCGGCCGCGTCGTAAAACAGCCAGGCGGGGAGACGCTTGGGCCGTGCGCTCAGGCCCAGGCGCACGGCAGTGGCCACGCGGCGGTCAATTCTTACAGCAGGTTGAAGGGCAGGGGAAGCTGCGGCACTCATGCTCTCGATTGGATGCTGCGACTCGGGTTGCGATGTGAATTCTTTGTTTCTTTGGCCCGGATCGGCGAATGCGCGTCACTTCGCCAGCCGGATGCCCGAGAACTGCCAGCGCGTTTCCGGCGCGAAGAAGTTCCGATACGTCGCGCGAATGTGGCGCGCCGGGGTCACGCAGGATCCGCCGCGCAGAACCATCTGCCCGCTCATAAACTTACCATTGTACTCGCCGAGCGTGCCGTCCAGGGGATGAAAGCCCGGGTAGCCCAGGTAGGCGCTCGCAGTCCACACCCAACAATCACCGTAGCACTTCGCCGGAGAGTTTGTATTCGTGGTTTTCACTGCTCTCGTCCAAGGCGAGGACGGTGCGAAGCACCCGGAATCGAGGAGGTTTCCCTCGATGGAATGACCCTCGGCGGCGGCCTCCCACTCGAACTCGGTGGGAAGCCGATGCCCGGCCCAGCGGGCGTAGGCGTCAGCCTCGAAGTAGCTGACCTGGCTAACCGGCGTTGCGGCCAGCTCTGAGAGGGCCAGCTCGCCGCGGAGGGTAAAGACGCTCCAATTGCTTTGGTCGCCTTCGCTCTGGGAGCTGGCCGCGTCGCTCCAATAGAGGGGCGCGCGCCAGCTGTTTTGCTTTACCGTGTCCCAGCCAGCCGAAAGCCACAGTTCGGGCCGGCGGTAGCCGCCATCGGCGATGAACTCCGCGTACTCGCCGCAGGTGACCAGCCGATCGGCCAGGGCAAACGGCTCCAGCCACACGCGATGCCGCGGCAGCTCATTGTCGTAGCAGAACCCCTCGCCTGTGTGGCCCGCCTCGCGCAAACCGCCCTCGAACTCCCTGAAGCGAAGCGGCGCGGCTTCGCTTCGCTCCCTTGTTCCCTTGTTCCCTCGTTCCGTGTATTTCGGTTTGAGCGGGTTTGTGAAGAAGGCGTTCAGGATGTCGGTCAATAGCAGCTCCTGATGCTGCTCCTCGTGATTTACGCCCAGCTCGATGCGGCGCAGGGCTTCTTCTTCCGGGCCCTGCTCAAAGAGCCGCTCCATCGCGCGATCCACATGCTCGCGATAGTGCAGAATCTCGTCGAGTCCCGGCCGCGAGAACGATGACCGCAGGCGCTTCTCGGGAAACGCCGAGAACGTCTGATAATAGCTGTTAAACAGCCAGGTGAAGTCCTCGTTGAAAACGCGATAGCCGGGGAGGAACTCCTTGAGTACGAAGGATTCGAAGAACCATGTGGTGTGGGCAATGTGCCACTTGGCGGGCGAAGCCTCAGGGCAGGACTGCACCATCATGTCTTCCGGAGTGAGAGGTTTACAGAGGTCGATGGTTTGCCGGCGCACGGCACGAAAGACGTCGGACAGAACAGAATTACGGCTCAGGAGCGGAGACGCGGTTGCGGTCACGGGAGTGGTTCTCCTGCTGTTTTGGATGACGCGCCTGGTCAAATCGGCCTAGATAAAAGTGAACGTTCAGCCCGTCAGTGTGCCGGGGCGGGAGATTTGCCGGTGATCTGGAGGAATTGGTTGAGAACCCCAGCAAGAGCTGTATCGAAGTTCTTCTCTTTGGTGCTCGGACGGGCACCCAGGCCGATGGAACGTGTGATGGTCCAGAGAACGTAATGGGACTTAGCGTCGTAGACGACCAGCCGAAACATGGGCTCAGGCAGGTCGAAGTCGATTTTGACGGGCTCGGTGAGGCGAAGTTCGAGGACAAGGTCAGCCTGCGCAGGGTCGGCGACCAGCGGAAAATCACCAGTGGCCTTAAGAGCTGCATAGAACTCCGTATAGGCGCGATCGGGATCGCCGGCGTAGCCGCCGGCGGAGAAGAGCCCACTGTCGGAACCGGCGTTGGATACAAAGACGGTCTTTGCCGTTGCCAGTGCTGTGGGCATCGGCCCCGCCTTAGTGTACGCAGGCATCTGCGCGAATGCGGCGGTTGCAAAGCACAGTGCGGCGATCGCGCTCAGAACCAATCTGGTGCGTGCGGATTGCATTGTCATCCTCACTTTTCTGGAAGACTTGACCCTATAAAGATGGACGGAACAGGCCCGTGAGAAGCTTCACTGTTTCTGAAAACGATTACATCGAGTCTTTTGTAAATTATTTATTTTCAATGATTTATCTGCTGATGCTTTTGGGTGAACCGGGGTTGCAACAAAAGTTTGCACTCATTCCGGTGCAAATTGGCCCAAAACGGGACAAACCGACTGGGCTTCGAACAGAGGGTAACTTGCAGTAGCCAAGAACCTTACCGGGGGTACCCTTTTCGAGGGACCGATTTCCGCAAGAAACCTCTTGCCTAACTTGACAACGGCGGAGGGTTTCCGGCGCATCCTTAGTAGAATATGCAGATGGTTATGACGTGGAAAACACGCGACTTAATGCGGCGAACTCCGCTATGGATTTATCTCGTAGCCGGCGTTTCAGCCGCAGCCTTGGTTGCTCTGATCGTGCTCGTTTCGACGCGCACGGTGCAAGCGGATGCGCGTCTTCCCAAAGCGGCCATGTTCGCGCCAACAGCGCCGGCAGCCGCCAGCCCAACACCGGCCTCGATCGCCCACGCTGAGCCTTCGCTCCCTAATGAGGGACCGTCGGCCGAAGCGTTGCGATGGAAGGACCGGATCCATGGCGTAGCTTCCTGGTACGGCGGCGTCTTTAACGGCCGCAAAACGGCGAGCGGCGAAATCTACGACATGTACGCCATGACCGCCTGCCACCCCACTCTTCCCTTTGGGTCGATCGTGCGGGTGGTCAACCGGCGCAATCACCGCTCGGTCGTGGTCCGCATCACCGACCGCGGCGACCTGGTGGAAGAGGGACGCATCATCGATCTCTCTTATGGCGCAGCCCAGAAGCTCGGGATGACCGTATCGGGTCTGGCCAAGGTCGATCTTCAGGTTCTCGCGCTCGGCAAAACCCACAGTTCCCCCATCAGCAAGTAAGCTTCGGCCCCTTCCAGCAGCCTCGGCACACCTCCTGGAGGTGTGTCGGGGCGGGCGGCTGCGTCGAATTCTTGCAGGGCGCGCATTTCGGCGGCGCGGCTTTCCGGCCTAAAGCAAATCATTGATCTACAAGCGCTTACGGAAATGATACTGGGATACTACCATAGTATCGCGAGCTGTAATTGTGTGTAAGCTACTGGATTAATGCATGTTGGGTGGCTGCACAGTTTAAGTACGATTTTTGGGGGGTTCGATTGGCGTATCGGAATTGGCTGCTTGGTATTTTGGGTAGTGGGCGCGGCGGAGAGCGTCGGGGAGACGATCGAGCAGATAGGCGACGAGGCTGGTGACAGTGGTGTCGAACTCAGCGGCGAGAAGACGGGTTCGGTGGTACTGCTCCTCGGTGACGGCTACGGTGATGTGTTTGCATTTCCTGCGCATGATGCGGTTTCTCCCGAGACAGTCCGGACGGTTTCCCGTTGTCCTTTAACCTCATTGTGCGCCGGGAGGGGGAAATTATCGGCAATTCCGGGAAGGAAAGTTTGGGCCGGGGTTGGTGGGTGGCAATTGCGGGCGAAGGGCCCGTTTTCCGATACCTCTCCTGCCGTCAACGGAGAACTCGCTCTCGATGAACGATTTACCCTGTTACCGTAAACCGAGATCACGCAGAAGCAGTTTGGCTGACACTTGCCGACATTTCGGTACTAATTTGCCGTAGACGAGTGGCTCGGCGATCTACTGTCAATCCAGATGGATGAGTGACCGAAAGCGTCTTTGCGCGTGGAGTAATACTTACTTGCTCAATTCTCTATTTCCCCAGGTATCAAAAGCGAGACCTGGGACATCCGCCTCATTTTCAGATATCCCAAATCTTTCCGTCGAACAATTCCTCCTGAATGCGAGGAGGGTTTCTCTGTACTAGAGGATGATTCGCCAGCGCTTGGCGGATATGGCGGACCGCATCGTAGGCTTCGATGATGAGCTGACGTTGATTCTTGAAATGCTGCTGATCGAATGCATCCTCATCGACTTTGTGCGCGGGCTGTTGCCTAATTTTGCGAACCTTTCGGAAGGCAGCGAAGATTTTCTCAACGGGTTTAGGATCGGCGGGACGGAAGTATCGGCGCATCCATGCTTCGAGGAGCGCAATGGTCCCGCGCGGGGTGACCACAACCTTTCCGCCCGGTCGCTCCTCCTCATCTTCGAGTGGTATTGAGGCGGCAGAGAAGAACCGCTTGTTGAGATTGTCGGACATCATCTTGTCGAGAAGCAGAACAAACCGATTGAATTCGGCCAACGTTGGCCGCAAGAGAAATGCGAATTCGCGAGGTCTCTCTTCGGAATACGTATGCCGGAACATGGGCGGCATATTCATGCGTTCCGTCATTTCGTTAATGATTGTCAATTCCGCAATGAACGCGTCGAAAATTGGAATCCGTGTGCCCCATTCGCCCAAAATTGTGGTCCGAAAATAGTCGGGATGCAGCTTATAAGTGGCAGCGAGTTCCTTGGCGCGCCAAATTTGTTGATGTTCGGGACTCAGTTCGGAGAGATACCGCAGGTATACCGCGACCGCTCTATTCATCTCATCGTCGTATGCAAAGCCAAATGACGAGAGAATGACTTGGTCGCGCTCCTCCATTGCGCTGGACTCGTAAAAGGCGTCTCGCACAGAGATGTTTCCGTGGATCGAGTCAGTCTCGTACAGGTATCGGGGATCGTTGCGGTAATGTTCGAGCACGGAAAGGTCGAAGGTGCGATATTCCAACTGTCCTTGCCCCATCGCGAGAGCTTTGGTGTATGGCCGATCATTGTATTTATTGAGTTCAGGTAGCTTGGAAAGATTCTTGGGCTTTGGGTAAAGGCAAAAGTGCTCGCTGAACTCAAGGGCTTCCAGGCCAGCTATTTGTGCGGTGGTGTCGGGAATATTGAATGGCTTGATGTGCGTATTCCCGGTCAACGTCACGTCGACTTGTCCCGAAGATACCAGTTCTTCGATCAATACTTTTGCTTCGCTGTCGGACAACCGGTAGTCTTCCTTCAGCTTATAAACCGGATATCCGTTGAAATCGTGAGATTCCAAGTAAAATGTTGTGATTGAATCCAGAACTTTCGTGCGGTCCAAGTCCACCTCCTTTATTGACCCTCGAAGAGACTTAACTGGTGGTTGGCGCTTTCAGGCGCTTCTATGATAAATGTGCGCGTCTCTTCCGGAGACAGGACTGATGTTCTCCCAGGTCTCAAAGGCGAGACCCGGGCCATCCTGCCGAAGATCCAGTGGATCGAGGCATAATAATGCGAGGTATAATCGGGCACCGATATGGACAGCTCAGTCGTCTCGATCGTTTCTACTGCCTCAAGCGCATCGGTCGCCATAGTGCTCGCAGTTATCGCAGGAGCAGAACGCTACAGACAAGAAAAGCAGAATACGCTCATCCGCGCGCTCGAATACCTCACCGGCGGCTCACAAAAACGAAGCGTTGGTATAGCGCTGATCGAAGGGCTCTGGCACAAGAAGCACCCCTATTACCGGGCAATCCTTCCCGCGCTCACGAACCAAGCCGTTTATCTCCTTCTTGTCACTAAAAGCAAGGGGCCTCACCAGTCTCAGAATTTCTCGCGCATCATGAATTTGCTGCTCAGCGCCCCATACGATGCGGGCTTTGAAGCTTATTTCATCCAAATCATAGAAGCGCTACGTCTCCGCGAGCAGAAGACGATGCCCAGCGGAATAGAGTTAGCAGCGCCAGTCGCCAGAGCCTGGATTAAGAAACTCGCCGAATACATCGATATGCCTGAAGCAGTGTGAGACCGCTCCTGGTCAGACAGAATGTAAAGGACGCGAACAGCTAATTGAGTCCAGCGATCCTTTGTCGGCGTGAACGTCTCAACTGTCGCCAACAGGACAATGCACTCACTGAGCAGGGGTTGAGTCTTGCTTCAAGGATGAGTCCTGGCAAACGCCGCAGGGTCCAGGAGAATTTGGGATGTTGCCCAATCGCCGATGCGTTTATTGACCAGCAACGCTCCCGCTATCTCCCCTTTTGCTTTGTTTGTAAGCGCCCCACCAAACAACAATTCCGAAAATGATACATCCAGAACAAATACTCAGCGCCGCATATTGATACCAGCGCTTGCTCGCCGTGCCGAATTCGTCCAGGGAATTGATCGATGGCCTCGAAGGATCGTAATAGACCGTCGCATCGAAGTACCCCGATCGTATCCCCCGCGTGCAATCTGATCCGCTATAGGTTATTCCGTCAACAGCAAAGTCATAGGTGCAGTTCGTGTGCAAAGCAGTACCGTATTGATGTACGTGAGCGATCGTTGACTGCTCGCCTGGTTCGGCACTGCTGTACTGCATGGCTCTGTCGATACAGTACGCGCCGAACGCCAGGATACTGAGCAAACAGATTAACGGATGTTTTTGCCAGGATACGCGCATCGGCTCTCCTGTCACCACGATTTCCATTATTGGTTTTCTGGTACCGCAATTGTACACGCCTGCGCCGCAATCGTTCCCCAGACTCTGCGTATCGGTGCCGGGCCGATAGTTCCCGACAGGTTAACCGCAGATTACTCCCCAAGTGTCGGCTTGGGGTGATCTTCGCTGGGTGGTCGCATTGCTCGACTGCTCTAATGCGCCGGGGCGGTTGGCGCGGGCAGGTCCAACGATTGCGGCGCGGGCAGATCGTGGCCGTTGTTCAGGGCGCGGGTGGCGGCTTCGAATTGATCGCCGCGGCGCTGCCAGCGCTCGATTTCGAGATTGTAGCGGACGGTGACGTTGTTGAGCCAGTAGGGACGGGTCTCTGCGAGCCACGCCTGGGAGTACTCGGCTTTGAGGGCGGAGTAGGCGTCGCGCAGATCCTGGCAGCGGCCGTAGTAGCTCGAGATCTCTTCGAGCGTGTGGTTGACGGCGGTGCGCTGCGCCTTGTCGTGCTGCGCGGCCGAGGCCTCGGCGTAGGCTGAGGCGATTTCCTGCGCAAGCTGGAACTTGAGGCCGATGAGATCGAGGCGGCGCGCGCCGAGATCCATGGCGTCGAGGGCGTCGGGCTCGGCAAGATGCGGATTGGCGGCGCGGGCCTGCGCGAGGAGCACGATGGCGCGCTCGGCATGAAGGCGCAGATCGTGGGCCTGCGGCAGGAGCCGTTGCGAAACTTCCTGACCTTCGGCGCTCCAGGGATCGAGCCAGAAAAGCTGATCGCTACGCATGGCGGGCTTGGCTGCGCTGAGGGCTTCTTCGGCGGCCATCAGCTCTTTTTCCGCTTCGCCGATGTTACCGGTGGGGTCGAGGTGAAAGACCTGACCGTAGGCATCCTGATAGTCGGCGATGGAGCTCTCGCCGGGCTGCCACGCGGCGACCGCGCCGAAGAGCACGCCGTACCAGTCGAGATTGAAGAGGCCTTCGCCGTCGTCGTCCCAGACGGTGGTGAGCGCGCCGGTTGAGCCAAGGCTCTGGCCGTCGCGAATGAAACCCTGAATGTTCCAGAGCGCGATTTTCTCGTTGGGGTAGACCTCGTTCCAATTGGCGTCGCCGGGCGCGACCCAGGTTTCGATGCCGTTTTTGGCGAATGGCTCGATGAGCTTGTCGAAGCCGGTGGTATCCCAATAATCCCAGGGG
>JBAWFY010000110.1:0-1692 GCA_049592335.1 Occallatibacter sp. | reverse complement strand
AAACACCGGAGGATTCGGGACCGGTAACCTCGCCAAAGATACAGGCATCACAAGCGCGCTTACTAGCCAAACCTACTTCGGCACGGACGAAGGCAACATATTCGAGCCCAACTCCTCGGCACCGGGTTTGCCGACTTTGCCGGTGTTGACCTGCAATCCGAGCAAGAACCTCGGCACTCACCAGATCCTGAACGGAAGCTGTTTCACGGCTCCGGCATTGAAGTTTAATGCAGGCGGAGTGGCGGCAGGGACGTCGGCCCCAGCGCAAAGCTCCAACGGCGGATTTGCCTATCCCTACATGAGAATGACGTCGTATTTCGACAATGATCTCGCGATCTACCGGACGTTCCATGTTCACGAACAGCAGAACGTCCAGTTCCGCGCCAGCGCCTTCGATTGGCTGAACCACTCCCTGCTGACCTTCGCCGGCGGCAACTACTACACGCTGAACTACAACGTGAATTATGCCACCCAGGCGATTACGCCAAACTACAGCACCTCAGGCGCAAACGCCTTCGGTCTGATGACTGTCAGGTCGGCATTGCCCTACGCCAGGGTGATCGAACTAGATTTAAAGTACGCCTTCTAATCCGGTTCCAAAATTACCAAGCGGGAGGCGGCGTAACAGCCCTTCCCGCTTTTTCTTGTACTCGATCGTGAGCCCAGCTAGAGCCTGCGGCCGCCGTACATTTAGCCGGTCCACGTAACGGCACCTTACCGTTACAGATTCGCTTCCTAAACCACATAGCCACCGTCCTTCTCTGCATGGCGACGGTTTCCTCAGCAATTCTTCCCGTGATACGCATCGACCGCAATGGGGAAGCTCCACTGCATCACCAAGTCTACGTCGGATTTCGCGACGCGATCCTGCGCGGCGAACTCGGGCCTGGGCAGCAGGTGCCCTCGAGCCGCACACTGGCCGCAGAGCTGGAGATCTCTCGCTTTCCCGTCCTCGACGCGTATGCGCAGCTCCATGTTGAAGGCTACGTACAGAGCAGGAAGGGCGCGGGCACGTTCGTCTCCAAGTCGCTGATCCGTCTTGCCGGAAACGGGGGGCTTGCCGGAAACGACGCAGAGTTCATCGAGGAGCTCGAAGGAACGCGGCGGAAATCGCGGCGCTCTTTGAAGTTTCCACGCTTTGAGGACGCTCCCTGGCGCAATGGCTGGGGCGCGTTCAGTGTTCATCAACCGGCGCTGGAGCAATTTCCGTTTGAGAGCTGGTCAAAGCTGGTTGCGCGCCACAGCCGCTCGCCACGCCTCCATGCCATCCGGCCGATCGACCCGCTCGGACTCATGCCTCTGCGCACCGCCATCTGCTCTTACCTGAGGACGGCGCGCGCCGTGCGCTGCGATCCGGAACAGATCATGGTGGTGTCCGGCTCGCAGCAGGCTCTGGATATCACAATCCGCGTTCTCCTCGATCCGGGAGATCGTGCATGGATCGAAGATCCGTGCTATCCACTCGTGCGCTCGGTGTTGATGGGTTCCGGTTGCCGGGTCGTGCCCGTGCCTGTCGATGAGGAGGGCCTGAACGTCGCCGCCGGAGTGAGGCGCTCCCGCAATGCGCGGGCTGCCTTCGTCACTCCCTCGCACCATTACCCGCTCGGAAAAACAATGAGCATCTCGCGGCGGCTACAGTTGCTCGATTGGGCGCGCAAAGCTTCGGCTTGGATCATCGAGGACGACTAGGAC
>JBAWFY010000109.1:0-1880 GCA_049592335.1 Occallatibacter sp. | reverse complement strand
CAGTAGCGCATCGGCGGTGCGAAAGGGATCGTCGTTGGGCGTCATAAAGACGCGGCCCTGCAGTTGCAGCACGGCATAATCCACACCGCTCGCCGTTGTGCCCTCGAAGACGCCGTGGCCAGGCGTTCCGGGCACAAAGTTCGCCGGCCGGATCACGCGCCGCGGCCGGTCGAAATCCGCGGCGGGACTCTCAGCGAGAATCTTGGCAGAACTCTGCGGCACAGCGGAGTTCATGTAGTCGATCAGCTCTTTCTTGTCCCACACGTGGTTGCCCATGGTGAGCACGTCGGCCCCCAGGTCAAACAGGTCTTCGGCAATCTGCGGCGTCAGCCCAAAGCCGCCGGCCGCGTTTTCGGCGTTGATGATCGTGAGCTCGACATTGTGCGCCGCGCGCACATGCCCGATGTGCTCGCGCACGATGCGACGCCCCGCACTGCCAAAGATGTCGCCGACGAAAAGAATGTTCAAGTACAGCTCCTAGCTCCTAGCTTCTAGCTTCTAGCTAGAAGCTGGGCCTTCCATCTCAAGAAGAAGTATGGGTGCCCCACATCTCTATTCTGAGATGTGGGAGAGCATGAGCCTCAACCAGCAGGTTCCTCGTTCCCTTGTTCCCTTGTTCCCTCGTTCCCTGTTTTTCTCATCAGCGGGAACAGAATCACATCGCGAATCGACTTCGAGCCGGTCAGCAGCATCACGAGCCGGTCGATGCCGATGCCCTCGCCGCCAGTGGGCGGCAGGCCGTAGGAAAGAGCGCGCACGTAGTCCTCATCCATCTGATGCGCTTCTTCGTCACCGCGGGCGCGCTCCGTCAGTTGCTGCTCGAAGCGCTTGTGCTGCTCGACAGGATCGTTCAGCTCGCTGAAGGCGTTGCCTAACTCGAAACCGCCGCAGTAGATTTCGAAACGCTCCACCCAATCAGGATCGCCGGGCTTCTGCTTTGAGAGCGGCGAGACGGCGGTTGGGAACTCGTAGATGATCGTCGGCTGAACAAGGTGCTCTTCGGCGACGGCCTCGAAGAGTGCAGCAATGCAATTCCCAAGGGGAACAGACGACGTATTGATATCCAGCTCAATTTTCCCTAGTAAGGTCCACACCTGTGGAGTAGGTCCACTATAGCTGTGAGGGTTGTTATGCAAATGCATGACCGCTTCTGTGAGTCGGCCTCGATCTGAGAAGTCTTGCCGTGATGGCCGACTTGGCCCCTCCGGCCACCATTTAATGATGGCCTCCCGCATCGTCAGCCGCTCGAACTTCCCGAGATCAATCGTGTTCCCGTTGAACTCCGTCACCATCGTTCCGTTCACTTCCATCGCGACGAACTTGATCAGCTCCTCGGTCAAATCCATCAGGTCGTGGTAGTTCGCGTAGGCCTGGTAGAACTCGAGCATGGTGAACTCGGGATTGTGCTGGGTGCTTACGCCCTCGTTGCGGAAGTTGCGGTTGATCTCATAGACGCGATCAAGGCCGCCCACCACGAGCCGCTTCAAATACAACTCCGGCGCAATGCGCAAATACAGATCCATGTCGAGCGCATTGTGGTGCGTCTCGAAAGGCCGCGCCGCCGCGCCAGTCGCCGCGGCAACCATCATCGGCGTTTCCACTTCCAGGTAGCCGCGCTCGTCGAAAAACTTGCGCAGGGCCTTGAGCACCTTGGCCCGCTTCACGAACACTTCGCGAGCGTCGAGATTGGCGAAGAGATCGACGTAGCGTTGCCGGTAGCGCAGCTCCACATCCGCTAACCCATGGAATTTCTCGGGCAGCGCGAGCATGGCCTTTGCGAGAAAAGTGAGCGTCTCCACATGCACCGTCAGCTCGCCGGTGCGCGTGCGAAACAGATACCCGGTGACGCCGATGTGGTCGCCCAGGTCGAGCAACTTATA
>JBAWFY010000108.1:0-3545 GCA_049592335.1 Occallatibacter sp. | reverse complement strand
CGCTTGCCGGGCCGATTTCGAATCTCATCCTGGTCTGCGTCGCGCTTGCGGGCCTGCTGGCAATGGAGTTCACGATGCCCCACGGCCGCGGGATCGTCGTGATTTCGTTTTGGGCCGCGCTGCGCGTGGCCGATCCCAGCGCCGCGCACCCGGTCGCCCTCTTGCTGAGCCTGGCCATCCTGATCAATCTCTCGCTCTTCTTTTTCAATCTGCTGCCTATTCCGCCGCTCGACGGCAGCCGCGTGGTGCGCAATATGCTGCCCTATAACGCGGTGCGGGTCTACGACTCCATCGGCGGCTGGCTGAGCTACCTGCTGATGATCTTCGTGGGCGGATTCATTCTGAATCTGCTCCTCACGCCGGCGCTGGAATTCATCCTCTCTCTGCTGGGGCGGCGCTGAGGAGCCAGCCGCGTTGCAGGCGCTTCCCGCTACAATGGAACAAGATTTTCTACTGGTTTTGGAAGAGATTTTTGCTTGGCAGCAAGGAATTCGAACCAAATCATGTCTGAATTTGCCAACCGATCCGCACGGCCGCGCGTTTTGAGCGGCATGAGACCTACGGGAAAGCTGCACCTGGGCAATTACATGGGCGCGCTGGCCAACTGGGTCAAGCTGCAAGACCAGTACGAGTGCTACTTTTTTATCGCCGACTGGCACGCCCTGACGACCGACTACGCGGACACTTCGCAGGTGACAGACAACATTAAGGACGTGCTGCTGGACTATCTCGCAGCCGGGCTCGATCCGGCGAAGAGCGTGATCTTTTTGCAGAGCCGGGTGCCCCAGCACGCCGAGTTGTCGCTGCTGCTCGGCATGAGCACGCCGCTGGGGTGGCTGGAGCGCGTACCCAGCTACAAGGAGATGCAGGAGAACCTGACCAATCGCGACCTGACCACATACGGTTTCCTCGGCTACCCCGTGCTGATGGCCGCCGACATCCTGCTCTACCAGACGCAGTATGTTCCTGTCGGCCAGGACCAGCAGGCGCACGTGGAGTTGACCCGCGAAGTGGCACGGCGGTTCAACCAATACTATCCGAAGGTACGCAATGGGCCGGCGGGGACGTATTTTACTGACGTTCTTCCCCCGCCCAAGGCGGTGTTGACGCCCTCGCCCAAGCTGCCCGGCACCGACGGCCGCAAGATGTCGAAGAGCTACGGCAACACGATTTTGATCAGCGATCCTGAGCCGGAAGTGCGCAAGAAGCTGAAGACGATGGTGACCGATCCGGCGCGCATCCGCCGCACCGATCCCGGCGACCCGGACAAGTGCCCGGTCGGCGATCTGCACAAGGTCTTTTCGTCTCCGGAAACGATGGCGAAGGTTTACGAAGGCTGCCGCTCGGCGGGCATCGGCTGCATCGAGTGCAAGGGCTGGGCGGCCGATGCGCTGGTCGAGGTGCTCGCGCCGATTCAGGAACGGCGCGCTGGCATCACAGAAGCGCAGGCCCTCGAAATTCTGGACGAAGGCTCGTGCCGCGCTGAAGTGCGTGCCGAACAAACCATGGTAGAAGTGCGCGAGGCCATGAAGATGCCGCTCAGCACCGTGAAACCCTGAGCCGTGCGAGCCGGCGCATGAACGAAAGGCCGCCGTGAAAAGCGCGTGGGCGTTAAGGCTCGGGCGGCCGGGAAACGAACGATGATGGAACAATCAGCCCCGTGGTGGCGCAGGGCGCTTAAGTTTGCGCTGGGCGGGATCGTCGGTCTCTTCCGGTGGAACGGAAATGCCGCAGAGGGCAGGGAGGACGCTCCACCGGTCCGCGCCGCTGCTCGAGACTTGGAAGCGCAAGAGCAAGAACGAGGCCCCGAATCGCAAGAGCAGGAAACTCAAAGACAAGAAGAGAATCGATTGAAGCCTTCTTCCCCTCGTTCTGAAACTATTGTGGCCCGCGAGCCTTTTTGGCCAGGGGACGAGCCGGCCACTCGGGAAGCCGTCGAGTTGGTTTCCGAGGCTGCGCCGGGAGACGATACTGCACAGCAATCGGTGGGAGCGGTTGATGCGACGATCGGGCCTGAGACTCCGCCAGAGTCTCTATCTGCGGACGAACCTTACCGGGCAGCGGAAGAACTTTACCGGCCTGCTCCCGATCAATACACAGAGACAACTCCGCCTGCCAGCGAAACAACGCTGCCAGCCGAAGCTGCATCGGCAGAAGATATGAGTCAAGCGATCGAGCCCGCAGCAGTGCTCGAAGAGAACACCGCGCCCGAACCTCAACCCATGCAGGAAGAAGATGCGGCGCCGGGCAAAATGGAAGATTTCCTGCCCGAACCCGCGCCCCCTCCAATCGCCGAAACCGCGTTCGAGAATACGTCTGCGTCGAACGAACGGCCCGGTGCGGAAGGGGAAAAACCTCAGCACGCATCCTTCGAACTCGAATCGGAATCTCGGCAAATGCCAGAGCCTGTACCATCAGAAGAAGTGACGGAGCCCATTAAAATCGCAGCCGAAGTAGCCCCTGAAGTCCCCGCCGAAACCGCCCCTGAGGCTGCGGCCGAAGCCGCGCCCGAGGAAGCAAGCGTGCTGGAGCCGGTGGAAGAGCAGGCAGAAAATCCCGCCGCGGAATCTGCACCTGTACCCGCTGCCGGCCCGGTCGATGCACCGACGCCTGAACCGCCGCCCGCACCGCAGCCGCCGATACCTGAGCCGCCGCCGGGGCCCGTGCCTCTGCCACCACCTGTGCCGGTTGCTGCCGCGCCCACGCTGCCCTTTGCCGAAAAGCCGGCCGCGCGCACCACGGCGGAAAAGGTTGCTGCCGCGCTCAAAGCTCGCGAGGCGCGCGGCGAAGACGCGGATCAGTCACCATTCTCCGTCCTCGTGAACCAGGTCTACGACGGCCCGCTCGATCTGCTGCTCGATCTCATCCGCAAGCAGGACATCGACATCTACGACATCCCCATCGCCAAAATCACGGCGCAGTTTTTGGCCTACGTGGACCGGCTGCGCGCGAGCGACATGGACGTGGCCGGCGATTTTATTTACACCGCCGCGCTGCTCATCCACATCAAGAGCAAAATGCTGTTGCCGCGCGCGCCGGCCGGCCCCGACGACGCCGAAGATCCGCGCCGTGAGCTCGTCGAGCGGCTGCTCGAGCACGAGCGCTTCAAAAACGCCGCGCAGATGTTGCTTGAAAAGCAAATGCTCGAGGCCGCCACGTGGAGCAACCCCGGCGTGCGCGAGTTCAAGGAAGATTCCCAAGCCGAGCCGGAGATCGCCGCCGACACCACCGATCTGGTCCGTGTCTTCTCAAGCATTCTCGAACGCGCGCGCAATCGCCCCATCATCGATGTGCAGGAGGATTCGGTGACGGTCGGCCAGATGATTCAGTTTCTGGCGCGGCGGCTCACCATGGAAGACCGTCCCGTGGCCTTGCGCCGCATGTTGAGCCACACCAACTCCGAGCGCGCGCTCATCGCCATGTTTCTCGCGCTGCTGGAGCTGGTGCGTTTGCAGGCCATCCTGCTCCGCCAGGACCGGCAATTCAGCGAGATCTTTATCAAGAAGCACACCGGCTTCGACGCGCTGATGAACCAGGGCCTAGCC
>JBAWFY010000107.1:0-3215 GCA_049592335.1 Occallatibacter sp. | reverse complement strand
GTTGAAATCCGCGACGGCCGCAAAGCCGACATTCGGGCTTATTGCGCTGAGCGGCGGCGCCGTTTGAAAGGTACCATTGCCGTTGCCCAGGAAGACGTCGAGTCCGGGCAAGCTGTAGACTGGCACAGCCAGGTCAAGCTTGCCGTCGCCGTTGAAGTCTGCGACAGCCACCGATTGTGGATAGGGGGCGGTGCCGGGATTGGCGGAGTTGAGAAAGGTGAGCGTGCCGGTAGCGGGTTGCGGAGTGAGCGGCGCCGTGGCGAGTACGTAATCGGAGTTGGTTGTGTCCACGAATGAAACGGTGCCGGTTGGGGCAACACTGGCCTTGCCGGTGACCGTCGCCGTGAGCGTGTAATTACCGGGGCTGCCCGATGGGGCGATCGTGGTGGTGGTGACATCGGCCGATCCCGCATTTACGGTCAACGACGAAGCGGCCGAGGCGCTGCCTGCGTAGGGCGTAGCGGCGTTCGGCGTTCCCAGGAAGACGGCTTTATAGCTGTGCGTGCCGGGGCCTGGCACGAATTTGACGGTGGCAGCTCCCCAAGCCGCTAACTGGGTCGTGCCGATCAGATGAATGTCGCTGCAAAGCTTCGCCGCAGCGTCGCAAAAGCTCACCTGGCCGGGCACAACCGGCATGCCGGAAGCAGTCACAGTAGCAGTGAGTGTGACCACGGTGTTCTGTGGGACAGTCGTGACCGGGCTTCCACTAGCCGTGATGGCGAGCGTGGTTACGGTGGAAGCGATAGGTGGTTGCGCAGAGGCGGCGCAGATCACCAGGGGGGAAAAATGCAGATACCGCAAATAGCTTCTTCATGGGTTGCCCCCCTGACGCGAGCTGACGAAAATGCTCTTCGCCGAAGTTCGGTTCGTGGAGGTGAAGTCGAGCCTTGATTGCAAGAAAAGAACTGTGGGTAGTCTATAACACTTGAAGGCTTATGGAACCAACGAAAAACGCGCCCCTGGGAGCGGTCCGAATCCGGCCTAAGCTGCTTGCGCAGTTCTTTTGTGAGGCTCAGGATTCGTGGGACGAGTTCCGGAACGCCGTTGGACCTCTCGATGGCCCAAGTCCGAAGCAACTTCAGATTCTCCTCGATTGGATGCGGCCTTTCGAACTTACGAAAAGTGCTCCCAGCCTTGGGGCGAGAGCGGCTGCGAGGCTTGCGCGGCGATGAGCCTTATTTCCGGTTGGCCTTTGCGCATACGCACGATGCGGCCAATGCGTGTAAGAGGGATGCCTGCGATACGGCGCGGGAGGCGCGCATCTGGTGGTGCGGCGAAGAGAAGTTCGTAATCTTCGCCGCCGTGCAGGGTTTGTTCAAGGGTCGCGCCGGAATGGATCGGCAATGCGGCGACATCGATTTCGGCGGCGACCTGCGACTCCTTGCAGAGATGGAAGAGGTCGGTAGAGAGCCCGTCGCTCAAATCGATGGCGGCAGTTGCTGCTCCATTGCGGGCCAGCCACGCACCCTGGGCAATGCGCGGCAGGGGAAAGAGATGCGATGCAAGTATCGGCTGGAGTTTGGCGGGAATCTGTGGAGGCACAAAGTCCGGCTTGGCGTGGCTTTTTCTTGACTCGGATGCAGCCCATTGCGCAAGCCTGGCGAAGGCCACCGCAGCGCCGCCCAGCGTGCCGGTGACGTAAAGCAGATCGCCGGGGCGAGCGCCGGAGCGGAGGAGTGCCTTTCCGCGCGTCACGGCGCCGGTGAGAACGATGTCGGCGAGAGCGATGGACGATTCGGCAAGATCGCCGCCGGCGAGTGGGGTTTGAAACTCGCGGGCCAGGGCAAAGAAGCCATCCAAAAATCTCTGCATCCAGGTCTTTTTTCCATTCTTTTTTCTGGCTTCGGAGAAAATTCCCGGGAAATCAGAGACCAACTCTCCGGGAAGGCCCAGGGAGAGAAACGCGGCCACCGGCCGGGCACCCATGGCGGCCAGATCGCTGAGGCCGCGCGCCAGCACGCGGTGTCCGATCGACTCCGGCGGGTGCCAGGCAAGGCGAAAGTGGCGGCCGTCGATGCTGAGATCGGTGGTTAAGGCAAGCTCTTTGTGGGGGCCTGTCCGCAGCAACGCGCAGTCGTCGCCGATGCCAAGATGCATGCCGTTCGCAAAGATTTTTCTGCGGTTTGTGGATTGCGCGGCCCGTGCGCGAATCTGCTCGATGAGAGAGAGTTCGCCGGGATGGCCATGGCCAGTGCGCATGCTTTGAGAATAGGCCATGCGGCTTGTGGGATCGCGGGTGTGCGACGGCCTTCTCCTCCTGCACGGAAGGGTTATTGCCGGAATGGGGGGAGCGTGTTTCAATGCATGTGATTCAGTTCCACGATTTTCCGGCCCATTAGAAACTTCAATCCTGCGGCCCCGCAATCATCCTGAAGCCATGAACGAAGAAACTCAATACGATCCGAATGCCGCAACACCAGCCGGTGGCGACTCTGCCGGCGCAGGCGATCACATCCCGGTCTCCACTTTCGAAGTCATTCCCTACGGCGAATCGACCAACCAGCAGGAGTTGTACTCGTTCCGCGAATCCATTCGTCCGCCGGTGGAAGAGGTGACGGCGAAAAAGCAGGTGCAACCGGCGCCTGCCGCAAAGGCGCTGATTGCGGTTGGGCTGTCGGGGTTGATTGCAATTGCCGGATTTGCTCTGTATTCATACATCGGCCCTAAGGTAAATGTTTCCTACATCGATTTAGGGAGCCAGCGCTTCGACCCTGCCGGATTGAGCGGGCGCCTGATCGCCAGGTGGGATTCGAGCGGCTCCTATCAGCTGTATCTCGATCCTATCGGTCCCGATCATGCAGCCAACTTTGCGACTGTGGCGGCCGATCCACCGCGCCAGATATCGCTCACCATTCGTCTGCTGGACGCGAAGGGTCTCGTTGCCTGCCAGAAGCAGATTCTCTTTCCCGCACCCGTGCCGCGAACGCAGGATGGGAGCGGTTCCGCGCCGCCGCAAGCACCGCGGCAGAGCGAAACCGGCGACATGCAAGAGAACATGACCGGGGAAAACGGACAGATTTCGGAGATCGATGTGAGAGGCCCGCTTCCATGTCCAGAGAAGGCATTCGGGACCTTCAAAGCATGGGACTTTACCGCCGATTTTCCCACTGCTGCCGAGGAGGAGGAATGGCAGCATCAGGAGAAAAGTACGAATGCTAAAACCCGCAGCAATGTGAATACGCGGATTCGGACTGAGCGTCTGCCCGGGCCTATTG
>JBAWFY010000106.1:0-1798 GCA_049592335.1 Occallatibacter sp. | reverse complement strand
GCTGTGCAGTTTTGGCCGGAAAGATCAATCTGCGCGCCTGCGCCGGAACTCGCAAAGAGAGATGTGATGTTTAAGGCGTCGCTACCCCCCGGTCCCAGGCTCCCCTCGCAAGAATAGGGAATGGACTGGCCGAGGGCCATACCTGCCGTGGTGATGCTCGACGGATTTGCCGAGACGGTCACTGTCGGCGTCATCAGCGACGGAGCGGTTACGATCACAGACCCCGTGCCCGATGCATTGGTGTACGTAGACGAGGCGGACCAAAAGTGGGCCGTCAGTGTGTTCGGCCCGATGGATAACGAGCTGGCGGGAACGGTGAGCACTGCATCGCTGCTACCGCTGACGCCGCTGGGGGTCAATCCTGCTGCGCCTACGTTGCTGTCGGCGTTGAGTGTCACGTCGCCCGTGGGCGGCGGATTCCCGCTGCCGCCGCTCACTGTCACCGTCACAGTTGTGCTCCCCGTCGTGCTGATGCTCGATGGATTCGGCGAGATCGTGACCGTAGGCGTAATGGCGGGCGATATGGCAGTGACCGTCACCGACCCTGTCCCCAATGCACTGGGGTACGCATACGAGGCGGTCATAAAGATGGCACTAAGCGTGTTACTCCCGACCGACAGCGAGCTGGCATAAACAGTGAACTGCGTGCTGCCGTTGTTCAGCGTTGCGTTACCCAAAAAGTTAGTGCCGCTGGCGAGTTCCACCGAGCCGATAGGTGTCGGATTTCCGCTGCCGCCGCTTACCGTGACCGTCACGGTCGTGCTCTCTGTAGTGCTGATGCTCGATGGATTCGGCGAAACCGTGACCGTGGGCGTAATCTGCGAAACGGTTACGGAGCCTGTTCCCGAGGCGCTGGTATAGCTGGACGAACTGCTGGCATCGGGCATGTACGTGGCCGCCAGCCCGTTCGACCCGATCGCCAGCGAGCTGGCCGGAATGGTGAACTGCGCGGCGCCGCCGCTAAGCGTTGCCGTGCCCAGGCCGGTGCCGCCGAAGCCGTTGGAGCCGAAGAGTTCCACCGCGCCGGTAGGCGTTCCATTGCCGCCGCTCACGGTTACCGTCACCGTCGTGCTCCCCGTCACGGTGATGCTCAACGGATTCGCCGAGACCGTCACCGTCGGCGTGCTCAGCGACGGCGGCGGCGTACTCGACACTCTGCCGCCGCACGCCACCAGGCTGAGACAAAACGCGAAACTCAACCAACACGCCGCGCGCCGTCCCGCACTCCGCACCGTCAATTCCGAATCTCTGCTTTTTATCGCATTCATCGGCGTTGGATTTTATTCCCTTAGCGCGCGGCGAGTCCATTGCACTTCGGGTGCGCCACGCGGAATTTCCAAGATCGGATGTTTCAGGGCGATGAAGACTCGCGCGGTTCGGTTCTGCGCGGAATGCTTTCCCGAAATCATTAAGGTTTGTGTGCGGAATCCATCCTCCGGCGGCGTCCCGCGCGGGCGGCCCCACGTGTTGACTGGAAACCCAACCTGATTCGTCGTCGGTTTTATTCATGTCATTGAGCTTGGCATGCCCGCGCGCAATCGATGCGCCAGCTTTGCCGAATTGCAGGTATTATGAATGGGCAGTTCAACGTAAGCGTTTTCAGACTTGGAAATCCGGGCCGGTGAGAGGCTTGTGCGGCTGGCGGGGACGTGAAAGTCGCGGCCTTGAACGGAAGACCTGTTCTGAATCGCTCAGATGGGGATCACATGAGATACCGTTCTTTTGCTGCGGCCGGAGCGGCTGCATTGTTGGGTTTGGGGCTATTGACGCTGGCCGGATGCGGCGGATCGACAAGCGG
>JBAWFY010000105.1:0-2859 GCA_049592335.1 Occallatibacter sp. | reverse complement strand
GCTCAGCAGCATGAATGATTTGAAAGCGTACGTCTATCGCGAGCTGAACGAGCAGAGAACGAAGCCCCGCGACGGTTTGCTGCACGCCCTGATGACCGCTGAGACCGAAAGCGGCCGTCTCACCGATGAGGAGATCGTTGCCAATGCCATCGTGACCATGATCGGCGGTCAGGAGACGACAACCAATCTTATCGGCAATGGTCTGCTCACGCTGTTCCGCACGCCGGCGGCACTTACCGAACTGCGCGGCCATCCGGAGATCATCGAGTCGGCAGTGGAAGAATTGCTCCGCTACGAGTCCCCGAGCCAGCACACGGCCCGCATCGCGCCTGCCGACAATGTTCTCGGCGGCAAAGTCATTCGCAAGGGTGAAGCCGTGATGGCTGTCATGGGTGCGGCCAATCGCGATCCGTCTCGTTTCCATGATCCGGATCGGCTTGACCTGCATCGCACCGACAACCGTCACGTCGCCTTCGGATGGGCCGCGCATTTCTGCTTTGGCGCTCCTCTCGCGCGTATGGAAGGCCAGATCGCGTTCAAAACGCTGCTGCGAAGGCTGCCTAACCTGTCTCTCGCATCAAAGTCATTGAAGTGGCGAGGAAACACAGGACTACGCGGGCTTGTTGCCTTGCCAGTGACATTTCAGACATCTAGCCAGAATTGAAGCGACTCGAATGCATCCATCCTCTGAGATTCAAGATGAAGACGCGCCTCCGCTCAGCCTTTCACAGGCTAAGCTTGCATTGCTGCAGCAGCGGCTTTGCGGCATCTCCAACTCCGCAGCCGAGCATGTCGAACCTCGTGCCCCCGGCGAAGCGGTGCCGATTTCGGTCGATCAATATCGCATTTGGTTCCACGCCGAAACAGCGCCAGGCGTTCCGCTTTATAACGAGGCCATCACCCTCCACCGCAAGGGGAGTTTCGATGCCGCGATTTTTCACGCCGCGTTCAATGAAATCCTGCGGCGTCATGAGGCTTGGCGGTCGAGTTTCACGCAAACGAACG
Organism: Occallatibacter sp.; assembly: GCA_049592335.1. Classification (GTDB taxonomy): domain Bacteria; phylum Acidobacteriota; class Terriglobia; order Terriglobales; family Acidobacteriaceae; genus Telmatobacter. Next base: position 1,854 of record JBAWFY010000105.1, on the reverse strand, counting down.
GCGAGCTCGCGCAGATTGTTCACTCCGATCTTAAGGTTTGCTTTCCCTTGTCCGACCTCGCGGATCTGCTGGAGCAGGACAGGGAAGCGGCGGCGCTCGAGATTGCCGGGCGCGATGCGCGCAGGCCCATTGCTCTCGACAAGGCGCCTCTCATGCGCGGCCATATTGTGCGCATGGCAGAAGACGAGCACCGCGTTTATCTCACGCTGCACCACATCCTTTTCGACGGGGTTTCCATCTACCGCATCCTGATGCCGGAGTTGATGACGATCTATGCTGCCTACGCAGCAGGGCTCGATCACTCTCTCCCGGAGCCGGCTCTGCAATATGGCGACTACGCGGTCTGGCGCCGGCGGCAAACCCGCTCCAGCGCCATGGCCCGCCAACTTGCATACTGGAAGGAGAATCTCTCCGGCGAACTGCCCGTGCTGGCATTGCCCGCCGATCGCCCGCGGCCCGCGTGGCCCAGCGGCCGCGGATCGATGGAGTGTTTTCAAATCTCCAACGAGCTGATCGATGCACTGCGCGTTGTGGGTCATCACCGCGGTGTGACTCTCTACATGGTTCTGCTGGCCGCCTACAAAGCGATGCTTTTCCGCTTGAGCGGGCAACAGGACCTGGTAATCGGCGGAGCTTCCGACGCGCGGCGTCAGCCGGAGCTCGAGGGCATGATGGGCTACATGCTCGAAACCATTCCCATCCGCACTCGGCCTTCGTCCAGCACGCCGTTCTCTCAATTTCTGCTTGAGGTGCGTGACTCGGTTCTCGGCGCGCTCGCAGCCTCAGAGGTTCCCTTTGACGAAATTGTGAAAGCGGTCGGCGGACATCGCGGCAATCATTCGCCGATCTTTCAAGCTTTCTTTTCCATTGAACCTCCCGCGCCTGCATTCGTCGATGGTTGGGATCTTACGCAAATGGACGTCAGCGTGGGCGCAGCCAAATTCGATCTCTATCTCGAGCTCGATGAGCGCCCCGAAGCGCTTGCTTGCCGATTTCTCTACAACACGGATATTTTCGATGCCGCTACCATCCGTCGCATGGCCGACCACTGGCGCGTAATTCTGGAGTCGCTGCCCGAAGATCCCGACCGGCTGCTCGGCTCGCTTCCCATTCTTACCGCGGCCGAGATAGCGCAAAGGCTCGGGCCCGGCGGCTGGAACGACACGAAGCAGGATTTTCTGCAACGGCCTCTCCATGCACTAATCCAGGCTCAGGCAAGACGCACCCCGCACGCGGCCGCCGTGGTCGACGGCGAAGACACATGGACATACGTGGATTTGATGAGCCGTGTCGATGAGTTGAGCGCTGGCTTGCTGGCCGCCGGAGTCAAGCGCGGCGATCTTGTGGCTGTGCATCTGCAGCGTACCGCGGACCTTGTCGCGGGCTTGCTTGCCATCCTTCAGGCGGGCGCGGCATATATGCCTCTGGAGCCAGAGGCCCCGTCGGCACGGCTCGCCCTCCTCATCGACAATGCGATGCCGAAATTCATTCTTGCCGACTCCTCTGCTCCGAATCTTCTGCTCTCCTTGCACTCGGCGGTTCTTCTCGTTGAGGAGCTGGCACGCGAGGGGCGGGGAACCGCTTCCTGCAATGCGGAGAGTGTGTCGGACGACGTTGCCTATGTCATCAACACTTCGGGCACCACGGGAATCCCGAAAGGCGTGGAGATCACGCATCGCAGCCTGGTGAATGCCCTGCTGTCGTTCCAAAAGCAGCCCGGCTTTACGGCGCGCGATCGCATGCTCGGCATTACTACGATTTCGTTCGACATTGCAGGTCTCGAACTTTTTCTTCCCCTCATCTCCGGAGGAACGCTCATCCTCGAAAGCCGTGCTGTTGCGCTCGACACCAATT
>JBAWFY010000104.1:0-3015 GCA_049592335.1 Occallatibacter sp. | reverse complement strand
GATTCTGGGCAGTGGATCGAGATCGATGGAAAATGCCTGCGCTGCAGTACGGAAATCGCGCAGCTTGCCTGCGCTGGTGGTAGCGGCGTAGAAGCGAAGGGCCATATTCCGAGTGTAGAAGACGGAGCAAAGGACAATGGGACTTCGGGGCTCCGGCATTGAGGAGCGAAGTCAAGCGTTTGCGGGCAGCGGAAGTTCCTTGTCGAAACCTTCGGCGACCAGGTCGGCGCGAAGATTCTTGACCGTTGTGAAGGTCAACGCATTGATACCAAGCGCCACAGCTGCCTCCACATTCACTTGCCGGTCGTCGATGAAGAGCGTCTCATCGGGCCGCGTGCCGAGTTTTTCCAGAGCATATTGATAAATCGCCGGATCGGGCTTGGCTATGCGCAACTGGTAGCTCCACACCAGCTCGTCGAAGCGATCGAGCCAATCGAATTCACGCTCCATGGCGCGGAGCACGGTATCGCCCATGTTCGAGAGGATCGCGGTGCGGATTCCGCGCGCTCTGAGCGCCTCGGCCCACGCGAGCATCGGCGGGTTGAGCGTCATCCACAGGCGCGCATCCCAATGGATCAGCTCTTCGATGGCTGCCGGGCTCAGTGTCAGCCCGGCTTCGCGCACAATTCCCTGCCAATACGTGTGGCCGTTCAGTTTGTCTTCGTCGAATGCGTGGCGATCGGCCCAGTAGAGGGCATCGAGCTTCTCGGGGGGAAGGCCGGTAATGCGCACCAGATGAGCGTGGGCCTGTGGGTCCGGCGGCCCGGTCAACACCATTCCGTAGTCGAAGATCACCGCACGCAAGGCCAAGCTTAACCAACTCCCGCGCCCGTGTATGGTTGAGGTGGGCGCCTTTTTCATTGTGCACGACGGCGTTTCGCTTCGACTTGTGCTGTCCCACCCTTCCGGCAAAATGCGCCGGAAGGATGGGGCACTCAGATTTGTGCGGAGTCCAAAAGAGAGCCATGCGATTCTCCGCGAGGACCGGCTGGAACACCGAAGAGAACTCGCTGGCGCGCGCATACCGGCTGCGCCGCGAAGCTGGCTTGTCCATAGCCGATCTCACCGCATCGAATCCCACGCGTTGCGGCTTTGCCTACCCCGCTTCCCTGCTCTCCTCCCTCGCAGACGAGCGTGCGCTCGACTACGATCCACAGCCACTCGGCCTGCTCCAGGCACGCGAGGCTGTCTGCCGTTATTACGCTGACCACGGAGTTGCCGTCGATCCCGGCCAGATTGTGCTCACCACCAGCACCAGCGAAGCCTACAGCTTCCTCTTCCGCCTGCTCTGCGATCCGGGGAACGAGATTCTGGTTCCTCAACCCGGCTATCCGCTCTTCGACTTTCTGGCCGCGCTCGACGATGTGCGCATCAAGGCCACGCCGCTCGTCTATCACGACGGCTGGCAGATCGAATTCGAAGCTCTGCGCCGCGGCATCACGCCCCAAACCAGAGCCATCGTCGTGGTGCACCCCAACAATCCAACCGGCCACTTCACCAAACCGTGGGAAGTGGAAGAACTCGCCAAGATCTGCCGCGCGCATTCGCTTTCGCTGATTGTGGATGAAGTGTTTCTTGACTACAGGGAACAAGGGAACAAGGAAACAAGGAAACAAGGAAACGGGGAGCGAGCCACCCCGGCAGGGAGCGAGGGAGCAAGGGAGCAAGAAAGCGGTGCGCCCCGGAGTTTTGCAGCGGGACTCGACGGAATTCCCATCTTCGTTGTGAGCGGCCTGAGCAAAATCGCCGGCCTGCCGCAGATGAAGGCCGCCTGGATTGTTGCCACCGGGCCGGAAAAGGTTGAGGCTCTCGAACGTCTCGAGGTGATTGCCGATACCTTTCTCTCGATGAATGCGCCGGTGCAGTGGGCGCTGCCCGCTTGGCTCGCGCAAAGGGCCGAGATGCAGCAGCAGATTCAAAGCCGCGTCAGCGCCAACCTGGCCGAGCTTGACCGCCAGCTTACGACGATTCCCACATTGCAACGTCTCGCCGTCGAAGGCGGCTGGTACGCCATTCTTCGGGTTCCCGCGCTCGAGTCCGATGAACAGACGGTTCTGGCGCTTCTCGAGCGCGGCGTCTGGGCGCATCCCGGCTACTTCTTCGGGCTGCCGGATTCGGGCTGGCTGGTGTTGAGCCTGCTAGGTTACGAACAGGAGTTTCGTAACGGATTGATAACTATTACTGACTATTTCCGAACGAATCAAAGCAGTAAAAATTAGATGCACCCGCCGCAATCTTCACTTGAAGGAATCGTGCTACCGCGATGAAAGCAAAGGAGCGGATTTTGCGCTGTTGAAAACGGCCGCAGGCACTGTTTACGCATCGGTCAACATGCTCAAAGGCGTCCGCGCGCGTCTTGGCGCTTTTGAAGAAAAGGATTACTGAGCCGTTCTTCGCCGATAGTAGTGGCCTCTCCATGACCTGGAAGCACCGTCGTCTCGTCAGGTAACACAAGAAGCCGCGCACGGATCGAATCGATAATCTGCTCGGAGTCGCCGCCGGGAAGGTCGGTGCGGCCGATGCTGCCAGCAAAGAGCGTGTCGCCGGCCATCAGCAGCTTGAGCGGAGCAAAGTGCAGGCACACGGAACCCTGCGTGTGTCCGGGCGTGTGCAGCACCCGCGCGGGGTAGTGCTCCAGGCCAACGATCTGGCCATCCGTGAGGCCCGCGTCGGGCGGAGCGACCTCCGGCGCATGCGTCCCGATCCAGGCGGCCTGCGCATCCATCATCCCGAGCAGCGGCAGATCGTTTTCATTCAGGAGAATAGGCGCTCCCGTCAGCTTTTTCAGCTTCAGCGCGCCGCCTACGTGATCGATGTGCGCGTGCGTGATGACAATCTGCTTGAGCGTCAGTCCGTGTCCAGTGAGCCGCTTATGGATGCGCTCTACGTCATCGCCGGGGTCGATGACCATAGCCTCGCGCCTCTCCTCATCGCCCAGGATCGTGCAGTTGCAAGCCAGCAGTCCGACGGGAAAGGTCTCGAGAATCATGGAATCATTTTAGTGGCGTTCAGCGG
>JBAWFY010000103.1:0-1839 GCA_049592335.1 Occallatibacter sp. | reverse complement strand
GAGCACGGTTCCCGTCTACACCAACGACTGGATCCGCCGCGTGCTGCTCCGCCACGGCGTCGAGCCGGAAAACTTCGACGTGGTATCAAATCCCGAGTTCCTCCGCGAAGGCACTGCGGTCAAAGATTTTCTCCATCCCGACCGCATCGTCGTCGGCGCCAACAACGAGCGCAGCGCCGATCTGTTGCGGCGCATCTATGAGCCGCTCACCGGCGGCAGCTACTACGCGCAGCCGGGCGCACTCGCCGGCAGGTGCAGCGCCACGCAACCCGCGCGCCTCATCGTCACCTCCACGCAGAGTGCAGAGATCATTAAGCACGCTTCGAACGCGTTTCTCGCCATGAAGATCTCTTTCATCAACGCCGTCGCCAATCTCGCGGAGGCCGTCGACGCGGACGTCGAGGACATTTCTCTCGGCATCGGCCTCGACAGCCGCATCGGCCCCAAATTCCTGCGCGCGGGCCTAGGTTACGGAGGTTCCTGCTTTCCCAAAGACGTGGCCGCATTCCACTGGGTGGCGCAGGAGCGCGGCGTCAATTTCCAGTTGCTCGACGAAGTTTGCAAGATCAACGAGACGCAGAAAGAAGTCTTCTTCAACAAGGTGCGCTCGGCCTTGTGGACCCTGCGCGGCAAGCGCCTGGCCGCGCTCGGCCTCGCCTTCAAAGGCGAGACCGACGACATCCGCGAGTCGCCCGCCATCAGCATGATTCAGACGCTTCTGCAATCGGGCGCTATCGTCACTGCCTTCGATCCAGCGGCCATGGACCGCGCCAAAGAAGTGCTGCCGCCCGCAAAGAATATGCACTACGCCAGCGATCTGTACGAAGCAGCCAAAGACGCCGACGCCTTGCTGATTCTCACCGACTGGAAAGAGTTTGCCTCGATCGATCTCCCGCGGCTCAACCGCGCCATGCGCTTCCCCATCGTGATCGACGGCAGAAATCTCTACAAGCCTCATGAAATGCAGAGCCACGGATTCACCTATGTGAGCGTAGGCAGGCCGACGGCCTATCACGCGCAGGAAGGCAAACCGCGGAAGAGCTCTAACCACTAATCACTGACTACTGAATCACCATGCGCGTACTCCTCACCGGCGCCGCCGGATTTCTCGGATCGCATCTCACCGATCGCCTCTTGAGCGACGGCCACACCGTGCTTGGCATCGACAATCTCTCCACGGGCGACCTCGAAAATCTGGCCCATCTCGGCGGCCATCCGCGCTTCCGCTTCGAGGAGCGCGACATCTGCACCAGTTTCGATCCCGGCCACGTCGATTACGTCTTCAACTTCGCCTCTCCGGCCAGCCCGCCGGAATATCTGCGCCTCGGCATTCAAACCTTGCGCGTCGGCTCGGTCGGCGTCGAGCACACGCTTGAAATTGCCGCGCGTTACAACGCACCCTACCTGCATGCTTCCACGTCGGAGTGTTACGGCGATCCGCTCGAGCATCCGCAGAGCGAAACCTACTGGGGCAACGTGAACCCCATCGGCCCGCGCTCCGTCTACGACGAAGCCAAGCGATTCGCTGAAGCCATGGTCATGGCCTACCATCGCTCCCGCGGCGTGAGCACGCACCTCGTCCGCATCTTCAACACCTACGGCCCGCGCCTCCATCCCGCCGACGGCCGCGTCATATCAAATTTCATGATGCAGGCCCTGCGCGGAGAGAAACTCACCATCTACGGCAGCGGCACCCAAACCCGCAGCTTCTGCTACGTCGACGACCTCATCGACGGCATCGTCCGCCTCTCCCGCTCGGCCGAGCACTACCCCGTCAACATCGGCAATCCAGCCGAATTCACCATCCTCGAGTGCGCCCAGGCCATCCTTGAAGTCACC
>JBAWFY010000102.1:0-7550 GCA_049592335.1 Occallatibacter sp. | reverse complement strand
CTCCAGGCTCAGGCCTTCGAGATGGAGCAGGTCCCGAGAGGCAATCCATGTAAAGGGCGGCACAGTGTGCGGAGCGGAAGACGAGTAGACGAGGCGAAGATTTCCGCCCCAATTGAAAACGCCAGAGACCGAAGCCTCTGGCGTCTCAATCTTGATCACTCAGCAGTACAGCCGGTGCTGCGTCCGCGGTTCACCAGCGGCTGACCTCCAGCTTTCACTGGCGTCGTTTCCTCTGGTTGCGCCGGCACCCGACCTCCGACTTGCGTCTTCGGCCTGCACTCCAGCGCGCCCGGCGGCCAACCCTCCGGCTCGGATCGTTTTCGTGTCCTCGGCTCGACAAGCGCGCACCACCGATTTGCATCGGCGCTCCGCGCATCCTGCCGACCGGCGGCGATCCATCGACTTGCGCCGACGTATCTCCTCCGGCTGGGCCGGTGACCTACCTCCGACTCGCATCGGGCGCCGTCCTTTGGCTCGGCTGGCTGCTTCACGCGGCTTGCGCCGCATGCTGCCCCTGCTCCCCCGGCTGGCTTCCACATCCGGATTGCTCCGGCTGCTTCCACCCTCCGGCTTCACCGGCCCGTCAACCGCCCGGCTCGCGCCTTGCGATCTACTCTCCGGTTGAGCCTCCGATGCACTCCTTGTTTCGACCGAACCTTGCATCGCCGGCATAACCGTCGATGAGTACTCCGTCTCCACCGGCCTTTGCATCTTCCGGAATCACCCAGTTAAACAAACTTTCGGCTTGCGCCGATTTTTGTATCCTCTGGTGCGTCCAGCGATCCCTCTCAGGCTTGCGCCCGAGGTTTCACCCTCTGTCCGGGCTGGCGGCCATCCTCCGGCTCTCACCGGCTGTTCACTCCGCCCGCCTTACTGGCGATTCGCTTCCGGCTTGCGCCGACTGCGTTTCATTCCAGCTTCCGGCAACTAGCTCCGATGCCCTACTGGGTCATCAGTTGTATGAGACATTACGTCCGTTCAATCTGTGGATTCAAGTGCAAAAGTCAAGTTAATTTGTGGATTTCACTGGTCTTGGTGCAACGGCGCGTTTTTGTTGGGCTGCAGCAGAAAATCTGTTGGATAAAAGCGAAAGCGCCGTCCCTACGGGACTCCCACGCGAATGAATGGGTCAGCTTTCCCCACGCTGAAGCGCGGGGGCTAATATGTTCGCTGCGGCGACTGCCGCAGGCGCGGCTGCAAAGAAGTTCGTTGCAAGGCTCTCTCAAAAATGCAACTAGTATTGCGGCGTGCCGGCGTTATCCCATTGGTTTGGGTTGCGGCGGAGATGCCAGCAGGGAGCCAGGCCGTCCTGCGGGAAGAGCGACTGCGCGCAGGGTACATCGATGGTCCCGAGGAAATCGTACTCGGTCTTTTGGCCTTTGAGCGGAACCGACAGGAAGCGGCTCACCGTGACCGTGGCGTGCGGCGAGCCTTGCATTTTGTAGACGGCGAGGTCGGTGATGAGCGCCACGATAAAAATCGCCGCGACGCCGATTAAGACCCGCAGCAGCCATTTGCCGAGCCAACGCATTGTCGATCTCCTCGCCTTCGTGTGGTTGCAATCAGAATAGCGGTGATAGACAAGTAAGCGGAAAGTCGACCATTTTGCACCGAAGGTTATGCGGATTTGCACCGCCCCTCTCCGTAGCCTGTATAAACTGTCGGTTTGTCACAACCGCGTGCCGCCCGCACTCCTCACTCTGCGATAGCGCCGCCAAAGCAGGAGAGCCGGCACTCCGAGAATGACCAGCCACACAAGCAGGACAGGGCTATATTCTTCGATGAAGAGTACAAGCCCCAAGAGGCTGTCGCCGGCATAGCCCAGGCCGGCGACGAATGAATTGCGCATCTGATTTGGAATCGATGTGGAAGGGCTGCCGAGCTGCGCTTTGTACTGCTCGGTGAGTTCCACATCGACCGACGCAAACTCGACACGGTGCTCGAGATTCGTCTGCTCGGCCTCGAGCTGCTCAATCTCGCCGCGCGTTGCCGAGATGTTTTCTTCAACGTCGAGAATATCCTGCATCTTTCCGGTTCGATGAGCGAGGATGTCGCGCAAGCGCGCCTCGGTTTCACGGGCGTTCGCCAGGCGAGCAGTCAAATCGGTGTGCTGCTGCGTCACTTCTTCGCCCGACTGGCTTTCCCGCTCCACAATACCAATTGCGCGCAACTCTGCAATCGCTGCTTGCAATTCGCCGACTGGAATGCGCAGAGAACCCGTGAGGTTGCGTGGAGAGGCTTGTTGCTGGACGGTGAGCTGCGCCGCGTAACCATGGTGGCGCGTGAGGATCGCATCCAGATCACCTCGCGCTACATCGAGGTTCTTTATGAGCACGGTGAGCGAAGCAGTGCGGGCAATCAGTGGAGCGTTGGTTACGGCCTGGGGCTGGCCATTTACCACTGTTGTGGCCTGCAGCTGGCCGTTTACCACCTCAGCTTTCTTGTCAGCTGGGACCGCATCCGCATACTCGCTCATCGCGGCAATGCCTGCCACAGCTTGAGGTTGAGAAGCTTGCGACGACGGGGATTCAAGCGCATCGTTCGTCACGACAGCGTGTTGTTCAGCAGGCTCGCGCAACTTGTAAGATGGCCTTATCGGGATAAACACTATCAGCGCCAAAACTCCGACCGTGGCGCCTGCGCCACCCACCGCCCAAACACGCCAATTGCGGAATGTGAACCTAGTCTTAATGCCAGGCGTTCGTTTACTATGTGCTGTCTCGGCGAGACGGTCTTCAACCGCCCGCTCCAGGGTCGCAGACGCGGCCGGAACCGTCCAATTGGCAAGGCACTCGGATGTATCGCGCAGCTGGGCGCGTAGGGCAGCGCACTCGCTGCACTGCTCGATGTGCTGAGAGATCAGCGCGGCTTCTGCGGCAGTCAGTTCGCCGTCAATCAAAGCCATGATGTCTTCAGGGATAACGGGATGAATGAGGGTAGTCATGAATGCTCCTCGACACGGTCAAATTGCCGGTCACCGGGCGAAGGCGCAGCAAGCACCTCTCGGAGCGTTGTACGAGCCCGGAACAGGCGTGTGCGCACAGTATTGATGGGGATGTGGAGGATCACGGCGATTTCGGAGTAGCTGAGTTCTTCGAATTCGCGGAGAAGTAAAACTTCGCGTTCAGCGGGTTCCAGTTTACCAACGGCTTCCCGGAGGATGAGCTCCGATTCAAGATGGGCCGACGCCTGCGGTTCGCTGTGTTCGCCCGCCCTCCCTGCAAAGAACCCGCGGAAAATTGCTTTCCTCCGATGGGAGCGCAGGATATTCAAAGCCACTGCGTACAGCCATGTGCGAAAAAGTGCGGATGGCTGGTAGCGGTCTTGAGCACGAATCAACGCGAGAAACGTATCCTGGGTGAGTTCTTCAGCCAGTGAGCCATCTTCCACGCGCCGATAGAAAAATCCAAAGACTTGAGACTTGTAGCGCTCGAAAAGAGAGCTGAACGCGTCGGTAGAGCCGCGCGAGAACGCGGCAATTAGTTGCTCGTCAGTTTCCGCGTTTTGGTTATCCCTTCCCTGAGTATCGTTCACGGGATTTTGCCTCGAAGCCTTCAAAGTTAGAACGCTTGTGGTCACGGTGTCTCGCATAAAAGACGTTGCGACAGGGTAATGTCGCGACCCAGAGAAAAGTTCTCAGGAAATGGATAATTTTTCGTCTTCTGAAAGTCCGGCTACGCTTGCCTCCGCCCCGGGAACGGTAGTCAAGGCCCCGGCTAAGAATTCCGCAACCGCCATGCCGCTAAACCGCTGATTTATTTGCTTGCTACGGCGATGAATTATGCCCTCTTTTCGCTGCCCGTTTTGCCGGTAATTATCCCCGTTCGGCGCAACATAGGAATAGGGGAGAAACCGCAGTATGCCGAAGAAACGCACACGCGCCACAGTAGCCGTCACCGGGGAGCAGCGCCACCGAACCCCTCGCCTCACCGCTCACCCCGACGCCTCTGTCATCCGCCTCCTCGTCCCCTTGATGGATCGACTTGAAGATGCTTTCCCCGTGCCCAACTACCCAGAATCCCAACTGCCAACTCCCACACGCCAACCAAAAATCAGAAAAAATCGTACTCAAACTGTACAGGCCTCTAACCCGCAGCAATCCAGCAGCTTACGCACGATTCCGCCCCACGATACTTTGGCAGTATCCCAGTATCGTTTCCGCAAACCCTTGAATTGAAAAGCCCGCTAGAACTTGACGCTGGCGGCTCTTGGCGAGATGCCGCCTAGCTCGGCAGCGCGGGCTTCGGCGTAGGCTGCGGCGCCGATGAGAGCCGTACGGCTTTCAAGGATAATGCGCACCGGCGTGTTGACGAGGAGCTGGCTTAAGCGGCCCTTGTCGGTGAAGGCTTTGATGAAGGTGCCGTCTTTGAGTTTCTCGAGAATGCGCGGGGCGATGCCGCCGCCGACGTAGAGGCCGCCAACGGAGAGAATCTTGAGCGCGAGGTTGCCGGCCTCGGCGCCGTAAGCGGAGACAAACATATCGAGTGCGCGCTCGCAGATTTGGCTTTTGGCCTTCAGGGCGCAATCGGTGATAACGGCGTTGGGGTCCTCGGCGCGCATGCGCTCGGCGAGCCAGGCCGGCTCTTCCATGCCGCGGCCGTCGCGCAGGAACTCGTAGCAGTTGGTGATCCCCTGGCCGCTGACCACGCGCTCAAAGCTGATGCGGCCGTTGTATTTCTGCATGAGGAAACGCAGGAGGTCGATCTCGTCTTCGTTGCGCGGCGAGAAGTCGGAGTGGCCGCCCTCGGAGGGGTAGGGCACATAGTTGCGTCCATCGAAGACCAGGAACGCTTCGCCCAGCCCGGTGCCGGCGGAGATGAGCGCGCGGTTGCCCACCTGGCGGGCGTCGCCTTCGCTCAGGGTATACACCTGGTCCGGGCCCAGCTCGGCGATGCCGTAGCCGTTGGCCTGCAGATCGTTAATCAGGAAGACGTAGTCGATTTTGAGGTTGTGCGCCAGCTCGCGGCTGTCAAGGGTCCAGGGCAGGTTGGTGAGACGCAGACGGCCTTCGCGCACGGGGCCGGGCACGCCGAAGCAGGCTGCGGTGATCTTCTCGGAGACGATGAACTCCTTGACGATCTCTTCGAGGCCTACGTAATCCTTGGCCGGGAATTGCTTGTCGCGCGCGTGCTTCAGGTTGCCGTCGGTAAAGTCGAACAAAGCCAGATGAACTTTGGTGCCGCCTACATCGCCTGCAAGAATCATTCATTCCTCTCAAAATAAAGGGAGCAAGTTAGCAAGGGGAGCGAGGGAGCGGGGCTCGTTTTGACGGATTTGGCGCATCCGACGCTCTCGTTTGCCGGGCTTCCGGTTGCCTTAGTTCCTAAACTCCCTGGCCTTGCATCTCGCCGCGCCCGTCTGGGCCAGGAGAAGGCAGCAGGGCCGCTGCGGCTCGATCCAGAAGCAAGGTCAGTATACCGCCCGCTGGTTTGATCAACTGGCTGGGCAGGCGCTCGGGGTCACGCGGGCCGGTGAAGACTTCCTTCAGAATCTCGGCTTTATCAGCCCCGGCGATGAGGAAGAAGACGTGGGAGGCACGGTTGATGACCGGTGAGGTAAGGGTGACGCGCCAGGCATCTTTGGCCTCGACCCGGTTGGCCACGGCGAGGCGGCCCAGCTCGTGGAGAGCCTGGGTGTGAGGGAAAAGAGAAGCGGTGTGGCCGTCGGGGCCCATGCCGAGTGCGATGACGTCGAAGCGCGGCAGTTCGGCGCCTTCCAGGCGGAAGCTGTTGCGGAGTTCGGACTCATAACGCGCTGCGGCGGCTTCGGGGTCGAGCTCGCCCTCGATGCGGTGAATCTGTGAGGGCGGGAGCGGAACGTGATCGAGCATGGCCTCGCGCGTCATGCGGTAGTTGGAGTCGGGGTCGCCGGGCGGAACGCAGCGCTCGTCGACCCACCAGAGATCGAGTCTCGGCCAGCTCATGCGGGCGCGCCAGGGCTGGGCGGCGTCGGCCAGAACCTGAAATGTGGCTTTCGGCGTCGAGCCGCCGCTGATGGCGATGCGCGCTTGTCCGCGCGCGGCGACGGCCTGCTCGGCCTGCTCGACGAAGTGCCGCGCGGCGAGCCGGGCTAGAGCCTGGGCATCCGGAGCGACTTGGTAGATGATTTTGAGTGGTTGGGGCAAGGGGATGCTCCTCTGGTTTCTACGTTACATGGGGAGGCATTTCAGGGCTCGTCGAGGTTGTAGGTTCCAGGGCGTATTTTAGAGTGGAATCTGCATCGCGATTGGGATTTGTGAATTAGCAGGGTACGGTTTAGTGGAGGCTGGCGGATTGACCGGAACGAAATCATCGACAAGCGCACAGAAAACGGGCCGAGCTGGTGGGCGCGGAGCTGCGCCGAAACGACGCCGGCGGCTGGGCTGGAGAGCGCGTGTGATTTTGGGCTGCGCGGCGGCGGTCGCGGGGCTGCTTGGATGGGCGGCTTTGGAGCGGGCGCTGGCGCCTGAGGGCAATACGGCACAGGACCATTTCGATGTGCTCATTGTGCTGGGCAGCCCGGTGGATGCGGACGGCGATCCCAGCCCGATTGAGCAGGCGCGCGTGACCGAGGCGGTCGACGAGTACGAGCGGGGCGTGGCGCCGCGCATTATTTTTACAGGCGGGGCGGTGAAGAACCGGTTTGTGGAAGCGCACGTGATGGCGCGGACCGCGGAGGCGCAGGGGATTCCGGCGCCGGCGGTGTTCGCGGACGGGCTGTCGCGGAACACGATCGAGAACACATGCAACGCCCTCGGCATCATGCGCAGGCACGGATGGGAGTCAGCGGAAGTGATTTCGAGCCCCAGCCATTTGCCGCGCGCGGGGCTGATCCTGAGCCGGCTGCCGATGAAATGGCGCGTGCACGCGGCGCCGGCGCTGGAGCCGGCGGATGCGGACCCGAGCGCATACCAGACGGCGAAGGAGATTCTGAAGACGCTGTATTACCTGACGTGGACGCGACAAATGGAGGCGTGCACGATCGGGAATAAGGAGTAGCCCATAGCGAATAGAAGGCCGGAGCGGCGCCGGTTAGCGGAGCAAAGACAGGGGGCCGGAGGGCCGGGATTGAAAACATAGACGCGAGCCAAAGAGCCGTGACGGCGTCTAACGAGAATGCTTTTGAAAATGCGCGGCTGCCGCGTTGTCCGGCGTCGGGGCGGTCCTGTAAGCTGGTTGGTGATGCCTCTCCAAGCAAGATTTTCCTTCATTTTTGCCGCTGTTCTCGCTGTAGGTGTGAGCGCGGGCGCGCGTGTGCAGGGCCAGGATGCGAACTCGCAGAATCCGCCCGCTCAACCGCAGAGTTCGACCGATCAGAATAACGGCCAGAGCAGCAGCCAGAGCCAGCCCGCGCAGGGGACGAACGGGCAGACCTCGAGCACGCAGACCAGTTATGGTGTGTACACTCCGCTCGATCCCCTGGCCAGGGTGCGCTACGACAACCGGTGGGACCTTTCGCTGGGCTTTGCGTACGACCACATGAAGGCGGGACCGACGCTGTTGCAGGGCTCGAACCTGGGCGGATTGGACATGGACGGTTCCTACTGGCTGGGGCGGCACTGGGCTGTGGAG
>JBAWFY010000101.1:0-3163 GCA_049592335.1 Occallatibacter sp. | reverse complement strand
GGCCGACCCCCCTCGGCATACATCGCGTCGAACAACGGCGACATTGCCTCCAGAATCTCGTCCGTCATGACCCGCACCCTGCGCAGAGGGTGATCTTTCCGCACCCGCTGCGCAGGAGACAGATAACTGAACATGTCCGCTTGATGATGATCGATCCCCCGCATAATTCTTTCTTACCCGTTCATGCTGTAGAATTGCAGTGCCTTTTTCAGCACCCTGCTAGGGGCGTAGAGGAAATCTGTCGCTTCATACTCTGCACACGCGCTGGATGTGCTCCGATGCGCGGCGCGAACTGTTGATCGATTCCGCTGGCGCTCACTGAATTTGTAGAGAGCTCATGAGTTTTACAGGCCCAACCCAAGCTCAGTGCCCGGCGTAATTTTGATTGCGGCGCCCTGTTCCAATCCTGCCTTTGGGATAGGAGTCTGGGCGTTGCCAAGATCTAGCGCGGACGTTTTGCTCACGTCGCGGCTGAGACTTTCGGCGAGAGAGGCCTCATCGTTGGTGAAAATCTGCGCGTCGTGCGAAGCGCGTGAGACAGAGACGTATGCGAAGCGGGTGTTGATTAGTTCCGCGTGAATGTTGGTGTCCATGTTGACCAGAACTCTCTCCGAAGTCAGTCCTTGCGAACTGTGGGAAGTCACGGCGTAGCCATGATCGAAGTGCCGCATCTGGGCCGGATCGAAGATGACAGTATTCTCCTTGTCGTTGTCCATGCGAACAGTGATCTTTCCATCCTCGCCAATCTTCTGAACGGTTCCGAGGTCACGATTGGCGACACTCAACTCCTTATTTGGGGCGGTAAATTGCAGCCGGTCCCCAACAGCGAATTCCCGTTCGATCTCGCGATAGGCAGAGATGCCGCGTAGCCGCGACGGGTCATAGGTCACTTGCTCCCCGTTCGGCTTGCGCACGGTGACAAGATTTTGGTCGGGGTTCGTGGCGACGACCTGTGCATAGCTTCCGCGTTCGATGCCGTGTTCCTTGCTGCCACGGACGTAATGCAACACGTCGCCAGTCTGGTAGCGGGCGGCCCACTCCCGGTCTGCGCCTGTCATGTCGGAGCGCGGTGTGAGCACGCGCATGGAATGGCCGTCGTTGTCGAGAAACCCAAGTTGCTGCAACTCCCGGCGCACAGCCTGATTGATGGCGCGGCGTGAAGCGTTGTCGGGCGAGACGATGATCGTGTTGTTGGGATTCTCGGCGTAGTTCCGGGCAATCGAGGCGATGCGTTTCTCGGGATCGGCAATCTCCGTGACCCGGCCCTGCTGTTCCAAAAGTGCGATGCCCTCAGCCACCTCGCCACGCGATAGATGCTCGACGGCGCGCAGCAATTCAGGATCTTTCTGGCGCACGATCTGGTCGAGCCACGCGGTCTGCATCCCCGACTGCTGCAACTGCTCGAAGGGTTTCACGGCTTCGACGCCCTGGTGCTGCCGGATGTCGCCGATGAGCAGGACCTTGTCCTCGGGACTGAGTTTTCCAAGGAAATCCCGCATCTGCTTCGTCGATGCCAGCGAGGATTCATCGACCATGTAAAGGTGCTTCTGCGCCGGGTCGCCGGTGTTCCGGCTGCGGGCGAGGAAACCTTGCAGCGTGTCGGAGGAGATGCCCGCGTCGCGGAGTTGGTGCGCGGCGCGGGAGGTCGGGGCGAAGCCCTCGATTATGTAGCCGCGCTGCTCGGCTGCCTCGCACACGGTTTTTAGGGCCGTTGTCTTGCCCACGCCGGCGCTGCCTTGCAATCCCTGTATCCGATCGCGTGAGGTGAGTATCTGTTCGATGGCGTTGCGCTGCGAGGAATTGAGCTGCGGGCGCGATTCCGTGAGCGGGACGGCCTGCTGAACAGGCATCAATTGCGTAGCGCGGCCCCGCCCATCCAATACCGTTTGCAAGATCTCTTTTTCCGCCCGGATCATCTCGGCAGTCGTAAAGTTGCGCGCCGAATCGTGCTTCTCGCCGGGAACAAGTTGAAACTCGCCGGAGGCGATACGTGCCTCGAAGCTGGCGCGAACCTCCGGGTAGGTCGTCGCTCCCATACCGCGCCGCATGGCGTCGACAAGCAGCACCCGCTCGTCCTGGACCGCCTCGCGCTCGAACCCGCGGTCACGCGCAAAGGTCAAAGCCGAATGCGCCTGCTTCCGGCGTTCCGCGGCCACTGGTTTCTGAACTTGGCTGACGCTTCGTTGTCGTGCTTCGGCAACCACACGGTCTGCCTGGTTGCCGAACTCGGCGGCGATCTGCCGATGAGCCGCCAATACTTCGGTTGGGGATAGAATCATTTTTTTGTCGCGTGTCGAGTGAGCCGCAATCTGCGCCGCTTCCGGGCCGCTGAATCCGCCGCGCGCCAGGGCCTCCTCGATCTGTTGACGGCGCGGGCTGGAGGCGTCAAGGTATTCCTGCGAGTATCCTTTGATCTCTGGCGCTCCGCTCTTGCCGGGTTCGATCTCGTAGCCGAGATTGCGAAGCCGGTACATCAACTCCGATTGGTAGACGGCGGTCGCGTAGCTCTGCGAAGCGAAAAAGCTGCGCTCCTGAAGGGCGCGTATCTGGCCGTTCTCGCGTTCAGTCATATTGAAGATGACGGCGTGGGTGTGGAGTTGAGGAGCGGCGTAGCCGTCCACGGGACGGGCGGTGTCGTGCTCGAACTTGGCGGCGATAAACTGGCTGGTCGTCTCTGCTGCACGGTTTCCGCCGATCCGCGCCTGGGTATACCGCTCTAACTCGTTCAGCGCGACGTTCACAGCCTCACGGTGAGCCTCGCGCACCCGATTATCGCCGCCGACAAGCGCGGTCAGCGATACCGACTTGGGCGCGCTGAAGGTTGCATCCCATCCGGCCCGGTGCTCGACGGGTGCGATAGTCTTGCCATCCTCCGTCTTATATCCATGCACCTTGCGGTGGCGAACCAACTGCTCGCCGGTCGCGGGGTGCTGGCCTTCGGAGAGCCGGGCGAACTCTTCGGCTCCCACTGCGCCCGTAAACCCGAACTTTGGGGCCAGCTTGCCGTGCCACTCTCCCTGAATCGTGTCGGCGTGCTTCCAGTAGTTCTGCTCGGCAGACGTAAATTCTTTCTCGTGGTAGGTCTGCGCCTGGTTTGCAGAAAGCGGTTTCGAGATGGTCAGCATAGTTCCGCCTCAGCCCCGCAGAATTAGGCTTTGTTGGT
>JBAWFY010000100.1:0-3859 GCA_049592335.1 Occallatibacter sp. | reverse complement strand
GACGAGCGCACTGCCTTCTACAACGAACAGGGGCTCGATCCGCTGCCGGCATCGACCGGCATCCAGGCCATTCTTTGCCGCCCCGAGCTGCTTATCGAGATCGAAGCCATCGCCATGTTTCGCACGGACAAGAGCGGTTCCTAGAAGCGCGGAAGAACTCTTCGTCCGGAACGCGAAGTGTCAGGGCATGACTTTAGTCGTGCCGGAAAGACGAAGTTGATAGTTGGGGCTTTAGCCTCTGCCGTCGTCAGCTCCCGCACCTTGGAGAAAAACGTGATTTGCAAAGGGTGGTTATTCCTTACGGCTTGTTTGTGGTTGATAAGCGGAGCCGCAGCTCTCCTGAGCCAAAGCCCCGTACCGAAAGCCGCGCATGTATGCTCATGCGGCGCACATCCGCCGGCGCCTCCGCACGATCGCAGCGTCGCACCCTACGCCGGCGAACCCGCGGACCTGAGCCCCTTCGCCAAGTTCGCCACGCCTTACGACACCAACTACATTCATCCCAACATTTATACCGGCGCGGCGCGCGACACTCCCGAACCGAAGAACCTGACCGAAGTGCGCATCGGCTTCATGGGCCCGATCGCCAATGGTCCGGAGCAAACCTTCGGCCAGCGCATGTTGCACGGCGCCGAGCTCGCAATTGAAGAAGCCAATGCGCGCGGCGGCTACGGCGGCAAGCCATTTCGCCTCATGCTTCACAACGACTACAACAACTGGCAGGCGAATGCCGTTTACGGCGCAGATCGGCCCACCGATCCCGCCATCTGGGGAGCTGCCTCGAACGAAGCCGTCAAGATGATCTACGACGAGCAGGACTGGGCGATCTTCGGTTCCATCAACTCCGAGTCCACGCACATCATGCTGCGCCTTGCGCTCAAAGCGGAAATTCCCATCGTCAATTCAGCGTCCACCGATCCCACGATTCCGGAAACCTACGTCCCGTGGTTCTTCACCGATCTGCAGGACGATCGCGTGCAGTGCTATACGCTGGCGCGCCGCGTCTACACTGAGCTTGGTCTCAAGCGCGTGGCCATCCTGCGCGTGAACAACCGTTACGGACGATTTGGCGTCATCAAGTTCCGCGACGCCGCCCGCCGTCTCGGCCATCCGGTTGTCATCGAGCAGAAATATTTTGCCGGCGACACGGATTTCACGCGCGAATTGGGAATCATTCGCGATTCGCGCGCCGACGCCGTTGTGCTTTGGGCCGATCAATCGGAGGCCGCGGCTATCCTCAAGCAGATGCGCGCCATGGGCATGAAGCAGCGCGTCTTTGGCTCCTACCGCACGCTGGGGCCCGATCTGCTGGCCCAGGCCGGCCCCGCCGCCGAAGGCTTCGAGGCCGTCTTTCCCTACGATCCCACGCGCAACGATCCGCTCTGGCTCGATTTCAACCAGCGCTTTAAGGCTCGCTACAACGAGCCGCCCGAACAGTTCGCCTCGCTGGCCTACGACGCCATGAACATTCTGCTCGACTCCATCTGCGCCGCAGGCCTCAACCGCGCCCGCATTCACGACGCGCTCGCCGATCTCGAGCAATACGACGGCGTCACCGGCCACATGGTCTTCGATCCACTGCAGAAGAATGTCGCGCCCATGTTCCTCGGCACCGTGCAAAATGGCGCAATCACTTACCGGCCGGCCACAATGAACAAGACCCGCGCTGCCTCTGCGCAGCCTGCAGCCAAGCCTGCTCCGGCATCACCCGCGTCGCCAACCCCCTACGTTCGCGTAGATGAAGACGGCGTGGAGTTTCTCGGCCCGCGCACCGCAAGTCTTCCACACGGCCCGGCCCGTGTAATTGTCTTCGGCCGCGGAGCCGCTCAAATCTCGCAGGCCCCCGAAGTCATCTCTGCATTGCGCACAGCATCTCCGCAAGGCCCTGCGCTGTCGCTCGTACCTATTGAGAGCAGCCAGAACTGGGGCGCAGCCTCCACTCAACTAGTTCACGCGCTCACCGACGAACACGCTTTCGCGATCCTGGCTCTCGATCGCGACGCCGCGCATCTCTCCGAACAATTAGCTCTCAAGTGCTTCATCCCCGTCGTCGCACTCAGCGACGATCGGTCGCTCACCTCAGCCAACGTTCCGTGGATCTTTCGTCTGCCCGCCGAAACCAAGCCCGCCGTGGCGCTGCGCATCATTGAACAAGCATCCGCCCGCGAGGGCGCGAATCCCGATCGCATCCGCGATCTCCTTGCCTCCGGAAAAGCTATCGCAGGAATGGCGTTCCTTCCCACGGGCGAGCCCCGCCTCCCGTAGGGCTTTCCGGCAATTCGGAGGGAGCAGCGGCCTTCAGGCCGCTGACCAGACTGTAACGCCTGGGATCGGCTTTAGCCGCGGGCATTCCTTAAACTATGTCAATAGGGCGGAAGCAGTTCTCTCGCAATCACGGTTGCTCTGAGGGACCTCTTCTCAACAGACCTCCGCCCGCGTTCTTCACCCATCAATTTAGTACCATGGTCAACATGCATCCGCAGTCCGCCGCCAACGGCCCTAAGAGCAATCCCTCCCCACTTGCCGCCGGCTCCCGCCAGCAGATGGTCGCAAGCCTGGGCCTCTTCAGCGCCACCACCATCGTCGTCGGCTCCATGATCGGCAGCGGCATCTTCATCGTCGACTGCGACATCGCACGCCTCACCGATTCCCCGGCGCTCTACCTCGGCGCGTGGATCGTCACCGCCGTCATGACCATGATCTGCGCCCTCAGCTACGGCGAGCTCGCAGCTATGATGCCCAAGGCCGGCGGCCAATATGTCTACCTGCGCGAATCGCTCGGCCCCCTCTGGGGATTCCTCTACGGCTGGACGCTCTTCCTCGTCATCGAAACCGGAACCATCGCCGCGGTCTGCGTCGCCTTCGGCAAATTCCTCGGCGTCTTCTTCCCCTCGGTTTCGAGCACGCACTGGCTCTGGCACATCGCGCACGTTCCGGCCATTCCCGTCGGTCCCATGCTGCTCGGCAACATGGACATCGGCGTCAGCACCGCAAATCTCGCCGGCATTCTCGTCGTTCTCTTCGTCGCCGCCGTCAATATCTGCGGCGTGCGCTTCGGCGCTCTCGTACAGAACGTCTTCACCGTAGCCAAGGCGCTCTCGCTCGCCGCTCTCGTGCTTCTCGGATTCACCATCGGCCGCAACGCCCAAGCCATCGCGGCCAACTTCGGCAGCCACTGGCACGAGTTCTGGCGCAATGCTGGCTGGCACTCTCTTCATCCCGTTCAGGTGGGCGCGCAGGGGCCCATCGTCATGGTCGGCACGCTCGCCATTCTCGCCGTGGCGCAGGTCGGCTCGCTCTTTTCCGCCGACGCGTGGAACAACGTCACCTTCACCGCCGGCGAAATCAAGAATCCGCGCCGCAACGTTCCGCTTTCGCTCGCCCTCGGCGTCGGCTTCGTGCTCACGGTTTATTTCCTGGCCAGCGCAGCGTATATCCTCGTGCTTCCCCTGCACGGCGACCCGCACGGCGCAACCGTCTTCGCGCGCGGCGTGCAATACGCATCCGAAGATCGCATCGGCGCCGCCGTCCTGCAGCAGATTTTTCCCGGCGTAGGTGGTTACCTGATGGCCGCGGCCATCCTCATCTCTACCTTCGGCTGCGCTAACGGCATCACGCTCTCAGGCGCCCGCGCCTACTACGCCATGGCGCAGGACGGTCTCTTCTTCCGCTTCGTCGGCAAGCTGCATCCTCAAACCAAAACCCCCGCCGCTGGCCTAATCGTGCAAGCCATCTGGACCACCATCCTCTGCGTCTCCGGCTCCTACGGCCAGTTGCTCGACTACATCATCTTCGCCGAGCTGGTCTTCTACATCCTCACCATCGTCGGTCTCTTCATCCTGCGCTCCAAGCAGCCCAA